>JAIRMS010000074.1 GCA_031258475.1 Holosporaceae bacterium | reverse complement strand
AGTATATCGAGGACCAAAAAGATGAGGATTTTGTCTTCAAAGTTTGGGACGAAAAGAAGGATTTATCCGCATCCGGCGAACCTTTAGGTCCTTAGCATTCTTCGTGCTTTAGCACGTAGTAATTGAATGCTTGGCATGATTATATGTATTTACCAAGGGCAAACTGGAGAAAAAAATCGTAATTTTAACAGGACAGATTATACTATTAAAACATTTCCGCAGAGCCTTTTCGAGATTCTGCAAAACTTCCTCATTTTTGTCTTTCTTGCATTTTATCGGAACTCCACTATGGCTCAGATAATTTTACTAACAGAACCTAATCCACCGTGGCTATATCCGGCGCATCGACGGCTTTCATACCGACTACGTGATACCCCGAATCCGTGTGAACGACTTCGCCGGTGACTCCACTGGATAAATCGCTCAGTAGGAAAACGGCCGTCCCTCCAATGTCTTCCAGGGTTGTGTTCCTCTTCAGTGGGGAGTTGTATTGATTCCATTTGAGAATATATCTGAAATCATCGATGCCGCTGGCTGCCAACGTTTTTACCGGACCAGCCGACAGTCCATTAACCCTGATATTCCTGTTGCCAAAATCCATAGCCAGGTACTTTATGCTTGCTTCGAGAGCCGCTTTTGCCACTCCCATGACATTGTAGTTCGGCATGACTCTTTCTGCGCCGAGATAGGACAGGGTCAAAATCGAGGCTCCATCCGATAAGTAATCGTAGGCTTGGCGACATACCGCGGTGAATGAATAGCAGGATATATCCATGGTGCTAAGAAAATTGTTTCGACTCGTGTTAAAATATTTGCCGGTCAGCTCGTTTTTATCGGAAAACGCTATGGCATGGACGATAAAGTCTATTTTTCCGAACTTTTTTTCGGATTTTATGAATAGATTCTTTAGACTTTCATCGTTCGTAACGTCGCACTCTATTAGTTCAACGTCGCCTATGGATTCGGCCAACGGTTTAACCCGTTTATAAAGAATTTCCGACTGATAACTAAAAACCATTTGAGCGCCGTGCTCGGCCAACGCTTTGGCTATTCCCCAGGCCAACGATTTATCGTTGGCTATTCCCATAACTATCCCTTTTTTACCCATCATTAATCCCATGATCATTCCACAATTACTGTTTATTTCCCGTTTATAATCTTTTTTAGAGTGGAAGAAGCTCTAAATGATATCGTTTTTCTAGACGATATAACAGCCTCTTTAAGCGTTTTTGGATTTCTCCCCATTCTTTCTTTTTTTTGACGCACTTCAAAAGTTCCAAATCCAGAAATCTTTACACTTTCATCATTTATAAGTGCGCCGCAGATTTCGTCGAGCACATCCTCTACGATTTCTAGCGCGATAAATTTGGTTACGCGAAACTCGTCGGTGATCGCCCTGGCTAAATCAGAGCGGGTTAAACTTTTTGCACTTTCATTCTTCATAAACGCCACCTACAGCTTTATCAGAGCAGATCCCCAGGTAAAACCAGCTCCCATGGATAATAACACAGTATTTCCTCCAGAAAAAAAAGTATCTCTCGCCTCGGCCAATGCTAGCGGTATGGAGGCGGCTGAAGTGTTCGCATATTTATCTATGTTGATCAAAACTTTTCTTTCGTCGATTCCGGAAACTTCTATCAGTTTCTGAATTATTCGCAGATTCGCCTGATGAGGCACAAGAAGATCTATGTCGTCTACACTCATACGGTTGTCTAGCAATAACTCGTTCAGCGATTCGCTGAATTTCTCAACGGCAAACTTGAATACCTCCTGCCCTGACATTTTTACGAAACCGGCGTTTTTTGTCGTCGAAACTCCGCCGGTTGTTATTAGAGAGTCGGCATAGCCACCGTTTGAATATACCCTGCAGGATTTTATTCCACAATCCGTGTTTCCTCTGGCTTGGAGCACAAGGGCTCCCGCTCCATCTCCAAATAGGACGCAGGTCGATCTATCTGACCAATCGACTATTCTCGAAAAAGTTTCCGCGCCGATAACGAGGGCGCATTTTGCTTTATTTAGTTTGATATAGGAGTCTGCAACGTCCAAAGCAAAAATAAATCCGCTGCAGACAGCGTTTACGTCAAACGCGACTCCTCTGCTAATGCCGAGATTCCTCTGCACAATGGCTGCCGTCGAGGGAAAAGTATAATCTCCTGTAACGGTTCCCAGGACGATTAGATCGACCTCTTCCGGAGAAATTCCTGCGTCCTTCAATGCGTTGCGAGCCGCTTCTGTGGCCAGCGACGCCGTCGTTTCTTCCACCGCCACATAGCGCTGGCGAATTCCGGTTCTTTGAACGATCCATTCGTCGGAAGTGTCCAGATCTTCGGGAAGATCAGCATTTTTTACGCATTTTTTTGGCAATGCAATTCCGAGGCCAATCGGTACCGAATTCATTTTTCCTCGCAACACTCTGGAACATAGTGTATTTTTGATTTTTCCAGCTGCTCTCGTATGCGATCAAATATGTTGTTTTTTAAAATGTCGATGGTAAATTTTACGGAATTTGCAAATCCCACTTCGTCGCTGTTTCCGTGACTTTTCACGACGACTCCTTTGAGCCCGAGTAAGATCGCCCCGTTATACAGGCGTGGATCGAGTTTTTTTCTGAACGAATTAATGGACGAGATGGCCAACAGAGCCCCTGCTTTTGAAAGGATGGAACCGGAAAACGCGTCTTTCATCTCGGAAATTATATATTTTGCCGTGCCTTCGATCGTTTTCAACGCCACGTTGCCGGTAAATCCATCCGTAACTATGACGTCGACGTCGCCCTTGCTAAGATCGTCTCCCTCGACGAATCCCACGTAGTTGCAAAATAATTTTTTCAAAATCTCCGAAGTTTTCTTTATTAAACGGCCGCCTTTGGATTCCTCCGTTCCGATGTTCAGCAGAGCCAATTTAATATCATGCTTATCGAAAACGGATCTTGCAAGCGCCTCCCCCATAACAGCAAAATCGACCAAATTTTTCACGCCGCACTCGGAATTCGCGCCCAAATCCAGGAAAACCATTTTCCCATTTTTTCCGGGAATAATTGATGCAATTGCGGGACGATCTATCCCTTCAACCATTTTTAGAATTACCTTTGCAAGAGCCATGTATAATCCGGTATTTCCAGAGGACACAACGGCGCTCGCCTCTCCGGATTGCACCGCCTGTATGGCCATACCCATGCTCGATCCTTTGCCCGAACGCAACGAAGACAGCACATCCATATCCGAGGTTACAACCACATCCGTATGTCTAATTTCGTAGGATATTCCCTGGGAAAGCATAGGCTCATATTTTCTGAGCCTCTCATTGTCGCCGAAAATCAAAAAACGAAAGCCGGACGTACGAAACTTTGAAAGACCACGAAAGATCGCCTCCGGTGCGTTATCTCCGCCCATTCCGTCGACAGCTATGATTTTTTCATTCGGAATTAACATCAGGCAAACTGACGTTTATCTTTCAAAATCTGACGATTATTGTACATTCCACAGGTACCGCACATGTGATGAGGAAGCCTGGACTCACCGCAATTTGGACAGGCAACGGCGTTAACCGGACTGAGCGCCAGATGAGATCTGCGCATATTCCTGCGAGACTTGGAAATTTTTTTCTTTGGAACTGCCATAATACCCTCCTAAAAATCTTCTCTATCTTCTACACAAATATCACGCCATTTTCAAGACATTATTCGTTCAAAAAACTACGCCATACATTCTACAGTATGCAAATTGACGCGTCACCACCAGTCTTGAAATTTTACGCTATGTTTTCGGACCAGTTTTGTTTATCAACAACTTTTTTAGGCGTTTGAAGCGAGAGGAAAGAGAATCATCACAGGCTCTTAACAGATAACTATCAAGACCTCCGTTCTTTTCAACTGAGCGAATGGCATGGGTCGAAAGACGAACTTTAACGCTAGCCCCTAACACATCGCTTGAAAAAGACACATTCTGCAAATTTGGCATAAAACGACGCTTCGTCTTATTATTTGCGTGACTTACTTTGTTGCCATATAAATTTTTCTTACCGGAAAGCGGGCAAACCCTGGCCATATTGTATCTCCTTGTATCTCCCAAAACGAATCTTCGTTCTGTGTACAGTAATCAGATCACAAAGTCAATAGAATTTAATTTTTTGTGTTAGTTCAGTACATGTGAGACTGCCCGAGAGTGGTCATTGGAGAGAATCTTGAACGGCTATTTTTCCACCAACTCCAGCAGAAACTTTCTCGCTCATTTTGAATCCATGCTCTCGCTGCAAAATTACGGCTATTTTCGCTTTTCCCTGGGGTGGATTTTCACGACGAATTCCCAGAATCAAATCGCTGATTAAGGTAATCTCACTTCTGTCTGAACTAATTCCATTCCTCACAATTAAATAGCGATAAGTTCTTGAAGATATTTGTCGATAAAGATATAGTAAGTATGCGAAAATCAAGGAAATCATCGTTATTGAACGAAGAAGTGGGGAGGTCTGCGAGGATTGCGCTAAAGGAATGTTCGAAAGAGAAGCTAGTGGTGAAGAAATTGGAGGCTATCATAGCGTCTTGCAAGCATGGGATCAGCTGTGTAGCAAGGGTTTACGACG
>JAIRMS010000013.1 GCA_031258475.1 Holosporaceae bacterium | reverse complement strand
ATTTGAGTCGCCGTTAAATCCGCTCCAAACAGACGCAAAATCTCCCTAAATTTGGCCCCAGAAATATGAGCTCTTCTTATGTATCTATTCTTCTTTGATATATCCTACCTTATCCTATAAGAAAATCTACTCAATCTACTCTTGAATCATCAGGAATTTATGGGAGTGACATAATGTTCGATATGATATAAACTTCCACCATCAGGCGTTGCTGGCTTTTGAAAGCGTTCGCTGCTGCGTTGTCGGTGTTTTTTTAAAATGGAGGAATAGATGCCAGTTTCCAAGGGGGGAGTTAATTCCAAGTCTAATGAGCCGTTGTATATCCTAAAAAGAAATGGCGCAAAGGTAGATTTTAATTCGGAAAAGATTGTAAATGCAGTAAAAAGAGCCGGGCAGGAAACCGGTGAATTTACCGAGGCCGATGCAAGGCATATCACCTTTAAAGTGCTAAAAGTTCTGAAGCATAGAGGAAATCAAGACACTCCTGATATCGAGCAAATTCAGGATATCGTCGAACAGGTTTTAATTAACGAAAATTATTTTAAAACGGCGAGAGCCTATATCATTTATCGTGAAAAACACGGAGAAATTAGGCGCGATAAAAAGAATCTTGTGGATGTTGTTCTATCCATTAACGAATATCTCGATCGTTTAGATTGGAGAGTACAGGCCAACGCTAACCAGGGATATTCTCTGGGCGGAATGATTCTCAACATATCTGGGAAAATGATAGCCAACTACTGGCTCAACAAAGTTTATCCAGAATCGGTCGCCATGGCGCATCGAAATGGAGATTTTCACATTCACGATCTTGATATGCTGTCCGGATATTGCGCAGGGTGGTCGCTGCGTATGCTGCTGGATGAAGGATTTAACGGAGTTCACGGAAAAGCTGAATCCCGCCCTCCCAAGCATCTTTCGAGCGCTCTTGGACAGATAGTAAATTTTCTTGGAACTCTTCAGAACGAGTGGGCTGGAGCACAGGCGTTTAGCTCGTTCGATACATACCTCGCACCGTTTGTAAGAGTTGATAAACTTTCTTTTAACGAAGTTAAACAGGGTATACAGGAATTGATTTATAACCTAAATATTCCTTCCAGATGGGGCAACCAGACTCCATTCACAAACCTGACCTTCGATTGGGTATGCCCGGAGGACTTGAAAGATAAAATTCCTCTGATCGGAGGTAAAGAAGCAGATTTTACCTACGGGGATCTGCAGGAAGAAATGAACCTGATAAATCGCGCCTACATAGAGGTCATGATCGAAGGCGACTCCAAAGGGCGGGCGTTCACGTTCCCTATTCCGACCTATAACATCACAAATGACTTTCCCTGGGAAAGCGAAAATGCGGCCCTTCTGTTTGAGATGACCGCGAAATATGGGCTTCCCTATTTTCAGAATTTTGTAAATTCCGAACTGAAACCGGCGATGGTACGTTCGATGTGTTGCAGGCTTCAGCTAGATTTAAGAGAACTTTTGAAGCGCGGCAACAGTTTGTTCGGTTCTGCTGAACAAACTGGATCCATTGGCGTTATCACGATCAACTGCGCCCGTCTGGGGTATGTATATAAGGGAAATGAAGAAGCCCTTCTTAATCGAATGACCGAACTGATGAATTTCGCAAAGATGAGCCTTGAAATTAAGAGAAAAGTCGTCCAGATGTACATGGACATGGGACTATTTCCATTTACAAAGAGATATCTCGGAACTCTGCGCAACCATTTTTCCACCATCGGCGTAAATGGCATCAATGAAATGATTCGTAATTTCACGAACGATCAGCATGACATTACCTCGGAATACGGTCATAACTTTGCCATTCGCTTTTTGGATAAAATTCGGGAAATTCTTCTGCAATTCCAAGCTGAAACCGGAAACATGTATAACCTCGAAGCGACTCCGGCGGAGGGAACCACGTATCGTTTCGCAAAAGAAGATAAAAAACGCTTTCCTGATATATTGCAGGCAGGAACTCCGGAAATGCCCTATTATACCAACTCGAGCCAATTGCCGGTTAATTTCACGGCGGATGCGTTTGAGGCGCTTCGAGCCCAGGACGATCTACAGAAAAAATACACCGGCGGTACGGTGCTGCATTTGTATATGAACGAAGCGATATCAGACGCAAAAATTTGTGGAAAATTAGTAAAAAAAGTCGTTGAGAATTTCAGTCTACCGTACTTTACTGTTACCCCGACCTTTTCCATTTGTCCGAAGCACGGATACCTGGCGGGGGAACATAGATTCTGTCCAAAATGCGATGCAGAAATAATTGAAAGGAAAAAACGAGAGATTTTTATCCAGCAGAAGTCTTAATGAAGTGATGAAATTGTGTTGATAAAACAATACGTTCCGAAATTTTGCATTGGGTTTTCCTATGGATTGTCGTTTCCGCTCACTCTGGTAATATTGGATTTTTGGTTAAAGGACGCGGGACTTTCCAATGCAGCCATAGGAATGTTCTCTCTTTTTCATTGGCCTTTTACGTTTAAATTTATATGGGGAGTTTTCATAGAAAACTATGATATCCCCTATTTAACCAAAAGAATCGGCAGAAATCGTAGCTGGATTATCGCAAGCCATCTGGTACTTATGATCGGAGTAATCGGGATGGCCTATTCTGATCCGGGTTCTAGCCTGCCGAAATTAATCCTTTTCGCTTCGCTAACCGCCCTGGGAGATGGTTGCAAAGGCGTTGTTCTCTATCCCTATCAAATCGATGGCACGACAAAAAATCAGCTGGGATATCTGGCAAGCGTGGTAAGTTTCGGCCACAGAATTGGTATGATTTTAATAAAAGTGTCGACTTTGCATCTGGCCTACTTCTTCAGCTGGAAAACGGCCTACCTATTTTCCGCTTTTTCCATATGTTTACTTATGATAGCGGTACTTTTCATGGAATCTCCGGAGGAAAACGCCCATTCTCCAAACGATAAAAGCATAATATTGTTCCTGGCGGATTCATTCAGAAAAAGTCTGGCTACACAATTGAAGAAATTAATAAATAGGAAAGAAGGGCTGTGCATCCTATGCGTACTAACGCTTTACAAAAGCGCAGATTTTATGATGCAGAAAATGACGAGACTTTTTCTTATAGAAATTGGATTTTCAAAAGTTGAAATAGCCAATACTGTTCAGTTTTGGGGATCAATATCCGTAATTATCGGAGGGCTGATCAGCGGATACTGCATAAAAAAAATGGGAATTCTCAATGCAATGATTTATTTTGGCCTGCTACATGCAATTTCCTTTTCTTCCTATATGCTGCTCGTGAAAATCGGAGCAATTTCGTGGTCTCTATGGTTTATTACCTTTTGCGAAGCTTTTACAGGAGGATGCGTTACTACCGCATTTCTCTCTTTTCTCTATACCATCTGCAAAACGGGATCGCTATACGCATTTCTGTGGGCTTTGCACGACCTAGGCGGAATGTTTTTCATGGGCGTTTCAGGAGCGCTTGTCGATAAAATTGGCTGGAGTTCGTATTTTACGCTGATTCCATCGGCATACGTGATTATTCTAATGATATTGCGGATATTTCTGTGCAAGTATCGTCCGCTGGAGGAGAGCTGCTGCCGATGGATGCAAATAACATAATCAGTTTTGGGTGTCGATTAAACGCCTGCGAATCCGATATAATCAAGGGTTTCGCAGAGGAGCTTGGCATTGTCGATTTTACGCTGATAAATACCTGCGCCGTTACGGCGGAGGCCGAGAGAAAACTTCGCCAAACCATTCGGAAATTGCATTGCCAAAATCCGGATATTAAAATTATCCTCACCGGATGCGCGTCCGAACTTCATCCCGAACGCTACATAAAGATGGACGGAGTCGTTGGAATTATTTCCAACAGGACCAAACTATCCAAATCAGAGTACCTTAAATACGCGACTGATAAACCGGCAGTTTTCAATTTGGGCCATCCCAAAGTGCGTGGATTTTTGCAGATTCAAAACGGATGCGATCAAAAATGCACCTATTGCATAGTCAGGCTGACCCGCGGAAATAACGTAAGTTTTTGCGAAGACGACATCCTGAACCGGGCAAAAGCGCTCATTAATAAGGGATATAAAGAAATAATTCTGACCGGAGTTAACATCTCTTCCTATGGACGAGATATGGAACCAAAACGAAATCTGCCATTTATTATAAGATATCTTCTGAAAAACGTTCCCGAATTAACGCGACTTGGGCTGTCGTCGCTGGATCCGGCGGACATAGACGATGATCTAATAGAAACGATCAAATCCGAAGAAAAATTGCTACCTCATATCCATGAGAGCGTACAATCCGGTGACGATATGATTTTGAAGCGCATGGCACGCCGACATACCCGGAATCAAGTCATTGAAATTAATGAAAAAATTCTGCACGCTCGTCCAGACGTCATTTTCGGCGCAGATATAATTGTTGGATTTCCAACGGAAACCGACGAGATGTTTCTCGGCACGAAAAAACTTCTTACCGAGGCGAATCTATCTCTTCTGCACATATTTCCATTCTCAAAGAGACCCGGAACTCCAGCTTCTCTGATGCCGCAGATCGAGAAAAAAGTTATAACAAATCGCGCGAAAGAGCTGAGAAAACTGGCGAATGACATTCTAACAAAAAAGCTGACGGAATATCTTGGAAAAGATGTGATTATTTTGGCCGAGGATTCGGAAAATGCGAAAACAAACTCTTTTCTGCAGGTTAAATCATCCACCAAACTTGTCACCGGAAAAGAATATCTGTTTCATTGCGACTCAGTTCACAAAAACGTTATAATTGGACGACCGCTTGAGAAAAGATAATTCCATGGGATTTTTCGACAAAATTAAAGAAGCGCTAAAAAAAACATCCGAAAAAATTTCCATTTCCATCTCCGGAAAGAAGATGGACGAGGATTTTGTTCAGGAGATCGAGGACACCCTTATCATGGCCGACGTTGGTGTTGAAACTGCCGCAGAGCTGGCGAAGAAAATTTCAGACCGAAAATTTTCAAAGGAAACCACGGAATTGGAGGTAAAACAATTCATAGCGGACGAAATTTATGCGCTGCTAAAACCCCACGAGAGTGATTTTTTCAGCCGCAATTTTTCGCACAGTCCGGAAATTATATTGGTAATCGGCGTAAACGGAAACGGCAAGACAACCACCGTCGCAAAACTGGCCAATATCTTGAAAATTTCCGGGCACAGGCCTCTCCTGGTGGCCGCGGACACATTTCGGGCAGCAGCCGTCGAGCAATTGAAATACTGGGCTGAAAAAATTGGACTGGACATTCACGTTGGAAAAGATGGAGCCGACGTTGCCGGACTCGTCTACGATTCCATAAAACAGGCGCGCACAAACGGCAACGATGTTGTGCTAATAGATACGGCCGGCCGTATGCAAAACCGCGGAGATCTACTCGATGAACTGGAAAAAGTAAAACGAGTGATGAAAAAACTGGACGAATCCGCGCCGCATAAAATCATCCTCATATTGGACGGCACGACGGGACAGGCCGCCCATGGGCAGGTGGATATTTTTCTCAGTAAAATCGGAATCGACGAAATTATAATTACCAAACTCGACGGAACCGCAAAGGGAGGCGCGCTGATCTCTCTCAGTCGAAAATATAAACTTCCAATTTTAGCAATCGGAATCGGGGAGCAACTCGACGATCTAAAACCTTTCGACGCGAAAGAATACTCCAGAGCCATACTCGGAATCTGAAAACGACGCTTTCACTATTTCTCGTCTTTCCATCTTGAAATTCATACAACTTTCTTAAAATTTTCCACATTCCCCAAATTGCATCAAAAATACATATAGCCAACTCGCTTGGCATTTGCCACATAAAAACACTGAATATTCAGGCTTTGAATGTATAAAAAGCCGCAAAATATAAAGCGAGTTAACTATATATTGGATTTCAATCAATTACTACTGTCTAAAGCCAGAAGTGTGTTAAGTATCTGAAGATACGCCGATTGAGGATGAATCCTTCTTTTCATCCCATATTTTGAATGAAGAGTCCTCGTCATTTTGATC
>JAIRMS010000012.1 GCA_031258475.1 Holosporaceae bacterium | reverse complement strand
AAACGGTTATTGGTCGCAATTCCTCCCCAATCTCCTCTTTTGCCAGGCAAATGCAGCTCCAATAGAGACCATACCCTATCTGTTATATCATGTCTCCTGTGCGCCAATTGTTGCATAGTCATTCTCCCTACACAATAACTACGCTATCATATCAGATCCCTCTCCTGACGACAAGCCCTAAAAATAGATCCAGTAATTTTTTTGCAGCCATCAGTGGGCCTTCCTGTTCAAAACCCGCTATTCCGAGTCTTGTTCTTATCTGTCCGAGGACAACGTTGCCGTTGAACATTTCTGAAAAATATTTATCGATTAGCTGATCAGTTGATTCCTGCATTTGAGCCGGTCCAAATGGATTGGCAAAATACGAATGCACTATTCCAACTTCGTTGGTTGTGCCTTTTGCGATTCTTGTTCCCGCAACAAATATTTTTTTAGCATCATCCTGCGAATTAAAAAATTCCAACTCCTGATGATCTTCGTAGTTATTGGCGTATAGAAAGTAATCCACCGGATATCCGGCATTTACAATTTCGAAAGTGGATATCGGCATGACGACTCTCGCATTTATGCGGTCTGGATTCAGGAATATGCTTCGTTCCATGGCTTTGTAGGCGTAATCTTTGCTGAGGTCGTCAAGGCGAACGAATGCTCCTATCTCGGTGCCATAGCCGCACACTTTCCCATTTCTAAGCGTCAGGTATCCCATATCATCGAATATAACTTTCATCTCCTTAACATATTCTTCCGCAAGTATTCGAAAGGCTTCCAGACTTTCCGATTTTCCGGCACCACTGTCTCCCATGAGAACAACGTTAAGTGCCTTCCCACTTTTCAGGGTTATATTTACCATAGCCCCATGAATCGGCAGATTGCCCAGCTCTATCATCTTCAAATTGAAGACTGTCAGTATCATTTTTTTCATGTAGCCGAAGTAATCGATGCCTTCGTTGTGATTCAGATAGCCAATTATCAGATCGTTTTTTCTGTCCCTGTAAAACGAACATCTGGGCGTTGCGACTCCATCTTTTGCGCCGAATATGACCATCAGGTCGGGTTTTCTTTCCCTGCATTCCGCTTCGGTGGCTAGCTCGAAAAGATTGGATAGAGTTATTCCCTGCGCCATAAAATCGCTGTGAAAATATACAAACGCCAGCAGAGAACCGATTTTTATGGGATAGCACAACCATTCGCCGGCATTAAACTCCAATCCGCAAAGAGGATTCTCGGAAATTTCCTGGAACATTCCCTTCCTGGTGTTTTGTTTGGTATAGACGAAAAAAGGAGGCTGCAAGACAACCATCTTGATGAAAGGTATCTTCAATAATTCTTCATATTCTATTGGGACTCGCCAATTTATTTTTTCAACGATCATGCCGACGTTTATGCCAGCATTCAATTGTCTGTACACCTTGTTTTTGGAAAGCATAAGAGTTTCTTCGATTTTCCTATAGGTGGACAGAATCAGATTGTTAAAATCATCCAAAGCATAGAAAAAATTGCTCTGCTGAAACGCCGCTTTGTGCTTATTTACAATCATGGCATAGCGTTCGAAAGATCTCCAAAAATCGTAAAAATCCTCGATAAACGCCAGCAGCAGATCTTTTTTTGTAATCAGACATTCCGAATAATATTTTGCTGCATCGTTCAGATCAAAAACCACCAGCAATTTGAGAAAATGAATAAGATTATTCGTGAGCTCGTGCTTTTTGCCAAACTGCTTCGATAGATGCTTATACACATCTGTGTCTTTTTTGGATATTTTTTTCAGATATAGCTCCAGAATTTTTTTGAAATCTACACTTTCAAGTAATTCTGTTGAGGAGGTGCAATATTTTTTGGAAAAATTTATAAGCACACCGTTCTTTTTGCCGATCAAAAAATCTTCCACTGCGTTATTCCTCCCTAATTCTCTAGCGGGATTGGCATTTCTCGATTGAGTCTCGTATGTGCTGCGCCAGCAATCGCAATTTGCGTGTTGGAGCACTGCAGAGAGCAATGCGCAGACCGCCTTCTATCGGAAGCACAAACACATTTTTCCTCTTCAGATCCTGAACAACGGCTTTCGTGAGCTCCGGCCACATCGGGACTGTCAGGAAAAACCCCCCCCTAAACGGCAGGTGATACAAGCCAATGTTTTTGGCTTCTTCCAGAAAAATTTTTGCTCTTTCTTTGAGAATTGCTATGATCCTGTCTCTTTCCGTCTTTAATTTTGCAAAAAGATTCTCGTCTTCATGCAATTTTACAAATAAATCCATGCCCCCCCTGGGAACGGTTGACCAGGTCGATCGGCCCAGCACAGAAGATACCCTATTGAAGTCGTCGATTACTTTTTTGCTGGATGATATGGCTATTTCGGCACCAACTCTCAATCCATAGCATGTCAGTGATTTGGAAATGCTGAATGCTATGACACTAAGAATATTTTCTGGCAGATGCGCCAATAGCCTGAAGTGTCGGCGAGCTTCGCTGTGACCTCTGAAATCATAGTCCAGATAGGCGACATCGTCCAATAGAATCACATCTCCGTACTGGGCGGCCACTTTCAGCGCCTGCACGACCTGTTCCCATTCTTCAAAAGACAATGAATAGCCGGTTGGATTTTGGCAGGGATCATTTATCATCAGTATAACTTTATGATGTTGCTGAGCGATTTTGATGATTCTTCCAACGAGATCATTGACGAAAAATTGATCTCCATCAAACAGAGTATAGAATTCACAGTTTAACCCATTGCTTTGGGCAAATATCTTATACGGCTCCCACACATAGTTCGGCAGAAGGATAGTCTGACCTGGATCGGTATACCCTTTGATAACATTGCTGATTGCGCCGCTGCCACCAACCGTGGCAACAACACCGATATGAGAATTAGCAAAATACTCGATATGATCTCCCAAAACATGTTTTTTTACGGATTCCCTATAATCGTTGGGGCCTGTTATGGATGCGGCGTAGCTGAACAAATCAACGGAGGACAAATTTTTGTATGTTTCGTTAACGACATCCATACTAATAAGATTTTCGTCTTCGTCCAGAAAACAGCCCAAAACCGATTCGATGACCGCGTCTCTTCCGTAGGTTTTTTCAGTTATCCGGAGATCACTCATGAGAGAAAACGCATCCCCAGTCGGCATATATACGTCTTTTAATCGCTGCGAGATCAACATGTCCTATCCTATCGCTTATCTGAGTAACAAGTAACCATTATCAGCTGCAGACAATAATGACTGATAAATTGTGTTTACACAATATCGTTTGCCGATTTGTATAGGTCAACGCATGAAGCTATATAAGGGCTACTTCGAAAGTGGGAAGTCAATATTGCTGATTGCCGTAGGCACGTAGCTGAGAGGATATGGATTGCTTCGTCGCTCTGCTCCTCGCAATGACGGTGAGAGGTAATACCAAACGTCATTTTTAATTATCGAAAAGATGGCTTGCGGGCGCTGAAAAACAACGTATTATTTCGATAGTTGAAATGAGGAATGGTATAATATACATGAATCACTTTGAAAGTGCACTTCTCATTTTCTGGATTGCTTCGCTGCGCTCGCAATGACAGAAAGTAGCGGTGTCGTCATTGCGAGGAGCGCAGCGACGTGGCAATCCATTCCCCATCGGCTAAGCATCTGCGATCAAGCTAAATGCTGACTGCGCACTTTCAAAGTGATTCATGTATAACACGAATTATGGATTATACTCACGTCCGTTTCATAAAATTTCAAGCAAATCGATTAATTTTCCATTGGTCGGGTATCAACGACTACCGTCTAAAGCCGGTAGTTTGGAATTCGCTTGCAAAGCAGATTAGAAGAGTGAACTCAGAATTCCGATATTCTAAAATCGTCTAATTTGTGATGAGTTTCCTGATTT
>JAIRMS010000034.1 GCA_031258475.1 Holosporaceae bacterium | reverse complement strand
CAAGTCCATTTACCAAACTCGCATACGAGGAATTTGGAAAATTTCCGAAATCTCTTCTAAAAATAAAAAGATTTTCAAAAAAATTGAAATAGACCGACTAACTTAATGCAGAGTTAGGGTCTAATAGAAGCCATGGGTCGTTTTCAGAAAACAGGTCTGTTGTGTCTTGCGCAAGTGGGTCTAAATCCGATGCACAGTTTGTCTTTTGCGCAAGTGGGTTAAGATTCAATGAGTCCCCGTCTGTCTTTCGCGGCATCGTTTGGGCGCGGACCGGTTGGTCTGCCAACCGGTTCATTGCACGCGTGAACTCTTTAAGAGTCACTAGTTTTCCCGATTCAAAGAGGACAGGGCATGTTCGCTATCGCAAGCACAGTTTTTCTTCGTTCGGCGTCCCTTCGTATTATGCCTAACGATTCGAAATTCACCTTTCGGATGGCGATACGCAATTCTTCGCGTGGTATTTTACCCAGTGCTGTGTTAGCCCACTCGGACTCTTCGACTCCAAACCACTCCACAAGAGCTCTCTGGCGCGCCATTTCCGCTGCATACTTCCTTGAGTTTGGACTTCCGACAGCAGCTCTGGGTGTTCTCATACAAACTGCACTATCGACATAAACTAGACCCAGCAATGCATATAAATAAACTAACTTTTCCATGATATTTTTCTCTTATTGATAATGATTATTA
Organism: Holosporaceae bacterium; assembly: GCA_031258475.1. Lineage (GTDB taxonomy): Bacteria > Pseudomonadota > Alphaproteobacteria > UBA3830 > UBA3830 > JAIRMQ01. The sequence continues at coordinate 3,625 of JAIRMS010000034.1, read as the reverse complement.
TAAAAGAACTCTAAAATTTTAGCAATAGTTTTTTAAAATAATAGACACATCGCCGGAGCCAATTTCCTCCCCTCGGAATCAATGACTCTGGAAGCCATGCGCCAATTGCACTATTTTTATTGATTTTTTGAAAAAATTTGCATTAAGTATAGGCCAGTGCCGATAATCGCGGAGAATATAATTGCTGCGCATATTAAAAATCCAAAATATATCAGCCATTTAATGGATTCCTCTCCCAGACCGAAATACCAGTATAAATCGGCAAGTTTTGACAGAACGAAATAGATTGCCAGAGCGGCGATTACCTGTAACATTATTTTATACCAAAACGCCTTGGAAAATCGAACGACCATCTTTCTGCCGGAAAAATACATTAGCATAAGAGCGTTGGAAATTGCTGACAGCGAAGTGCATAGAGCCAATCCGAAATATTTTAGGGCTGGAACCAAAAGTATTAAAAATATTATGTTTAAAACGACGGAAAATATTCCGAAAATCACCGGAGATTTCGTATCTCCGGCAGCAAAATATAAAGTCGAAAAAACCTTTGTCAGTATATAGGCCGGTAGTCCGACGGCGAATCCTGAAACCATGCACGCCGTGATTCTCACCTGCTCGGCTTGGAACATTCCCCTCTGAAACGCGACGGATACCGACTGCTCGTTCAACGCGATCAAGACGGTCGTTGCGAAAAATGCCAGGAAAAACGCGAAGAGCAGTCCTTTTTCTAATTCCTGCGTTGCCTTGTCATACTCTCGATGCTCAATGAGTTTAGATAATGATGGCAGAAGGGCTGTGCTAAGGGCTATTCCCAGAGTTCCCAGTGGAAATTGATTCAGTCTGTCTGCAAGATTAACGCAGGTAATCGTTCCGGTCGGCAGATAGGAAGAGATGCTCGTATCCACGAGAAGATTCAGCTGCCAAACTCCGGCTCCGATAATTCCAGGAATCATATTTTTCATTATGTTTTTTACCGGAGCGGTGAAGCAGCGAAGTCTAAAACTTATTCTGAATCCCTGCCTCGATATCGATGCAAATAACAAATAGGATTGAGCTATCCCAGAAAGAAAAACGAGCCACGACACAATGTGAACCGTGACAAGATGCGATAGGTTGAAAAAATAACCGATTAGCAATCCGAACATGGTGAAAATGCTCAGCAACGAGTGAACAGCCGCCGACAGCGCAAATTTGTTTATGGTATTTAATACTCCGCAAAAAAGCGACGTTATCGAAATAAATATTAGGTACGGAAAACAAATTCTTCCGAGAACCACCGTTAATCCGAATTTTTCTCCGAGTAGATCGAATCCGGAAACCAATAACTTTAAAAACGAAGGAAAAATTACAACTATGATAATGGAAAACGGAATTAGAATCAGCAACAGCGCGCTGAAAACATCTGATAAAGTCGCATTTGCGTCGTCCATTCCTTTTTTATGCAGGATTTTGGAAAATCGCGGTAAAAAGGAAGCGTTGAAAGCTCCCTCGGCAAAAATTCGTCGGAATGTGTTCGCCACCCTGATAGCCACCAGAAGAGCATCTGAATAAACGCCCGCTCCCAGACAAAACGCCATCATGCATTCCCGGATGAATCCTACGACTCTGCTAAAAAGAGTGAATGCTCCAACGGTAAAAGCGTTTCTAACGACTCCCACAGAAGTTCCTAACCATTTAATTTATGAACAAAAGAATCTAATTCTTCAAAATTATTGAAGTTTATCTCGATGACTCCTCCGTTTCCTTTTATTCTGACGTTCGACTTTAATCCAACGAGAGACGAGATCTGATTCGCCAGATTAAGAATTTCTGGATCGACGTAGGCGTTGCCGTCCGATCGGTCATTTTTCCGCTGTTTGGTGATATTTTCCACCTGTCGAACGCTCAAAGATTGCTCGACCACGCGATCTGCGATTGCGGCGGCGTCTTCCACGCCGACAAGAGCGCGAGCGTGCCCAAACGTAAGCTTTTCCGCTCTGATCATATCCCTGACTTCATCCGGAAGAGTCAGCAATCTCAACATATTAGCGATATGACTGCGACTTTTTCCGAGAATCCGCGACAATTCTTCCTGGGTATGGTTGAATTCATCCATGAGTCTTTTGTAGGCCGTCGCTTCTTCCAGTGGATTGAGATTTTCGCGCTGGATATTTTCCAGGATCGCCGCTTCCAGCTGATCCTTTGGGCTCATTTCCGTAACGACGGCCGGAATCTCTTCCAGTCCGGCGATTTTTGAAGCCCGCAGTCTTCGCTCTCCCGCGACAAGCTGATAACTGCCGTCGCTGAGTTTGAGCACCAGAATCGGCTGAAAAACCCCTTTCCTTTTTATTGATTCAGCCAGAGAATTAAGCCCCTCCTCGTCGAAAGTTTGGCGAGGTTGAAATGGATTCGGTTTTATGGCGTTCACGTCGATTTTAACGATTTCACTATCCTTTTGAACGTCGAAATCCAGAAACGCAGATAATCCTCGACCTAAATTTTTATCAGTCATCCTAATTCCCTGGCTAAAAATTCCCTTGCAAGCTCGATATAAGAAATTGCTCCTGCCGATTTTACATCGTATAGAATTATGGGTTTTCCGTAGGAAGACGCCTCGCTAATTTTAACGTTTCTAGGAATAACCGTATTGAAAACCAAATTTTTGAAATGGGTACGCACGTCATTTGCGACCACGGAACTAAGGCTATTTCTTCGATCGTACATTGTCAACAAAATTCCCGAAATTATAAGTCCTTTGTTTATGGTATCCCTCACGCTTTGAATGGTATGGAACAGCTGCGCCAGTCCCTCAAGGGCATAGAATTCACATTGCAGCGGAATGATTATTTTATTCGAGGCGTTCAGGGCGTTTATATTGATCAGGCCAAATCCCGGTGGACAATCTATTAATATGTAGTCGTATTCTAGACTGGCAATGGATTGTTTTAGTTTGCTGTCACGGTCTTTTTGGGAGAATAACTCGACCTCTGCTGCCGCCAAATCTATCGTTGAAGAAATAACGAAGAGCCCACTCACGTACGTTTCCAGCACAACCTTTTTTGGATCCTGCAGTCCAAGCAAAACGCCGTAACTACTTTGTAGACCTCTCCCCTTTGGAATGCCGAATCCGGTCGTTGCGTTTCCCTGGGGATCGAGGTCCAAAACCAGCACGGTTTTTCCGATCGCCGCAAGAGAGGTCGCCAAATTCACCGTCGTAGTCGTTTTTCCAACTCCGCCTTTTTGATTTATCACGGCTATAACATTGGACATGACTTTTTCACTTTTTCAACAGAACCAAAGGCAAGTATAATTGGGAATTAAAAATTTCTCAACAAACACGACATTTTCATTACGTTTTAAACTAATTGCGCTTTATCACTGCGTAGGCGGAACTGACTCTGTATGACAGGAAAGAATACGACGAGACGCAAAAGAGTGCGCAGTCAGCATTTAGCTTGATTGTCTCAGGTGCGTAGCATATACATGAATCACTTTGAAAGTGCACTTCTCATTTTCTGGATTGCTTCGCTAGGCTCTGTCGTCATGAGATTTTCAACCAAAGCATGATGCATCTGATTTGAACAGCAGCAATGAATGATTTGACATTTTTTGCGTATCTTGTGGCGATACCTCTCCAGTCTTTCAG
>JAIRMS010000033.1 GCA_031258475.1 Holosporaceae bacterium | reverse complement strand
GCAGTCAATAGCCTATTTTTAAAAAAAATAAAATATTTTTTTGGTATTTTTAGTCCAAGAGAATAGATAAAATTTTGTGCTGTGTTATATACACGAATCATTTTGAGAGTGTGATCCTCATTTTCTGGACTGCTTCGTCGCTCTCGCAATGACGAAATTGTGTTGTTTTAGAGACACTAATGATCGTCATTGCGAGGAGCGTAGCGACGTGGCAATCCAGTAATATTATCTTCTCGTCATTGCGAGGAGCAGAGTGACGAAGCAATCCAGAAAATGAAAATCGCATTTTCAAAGTGATTCATGTATAGCCAACTCGCTTTATACTTGCGGCCTTTTGGGACATTCAAAGCCTGAATATTTAGCGTTCTTATGCGGTAAATGCAAAACGAGTTGGCTATATATCCGGCTATCTGAAATTTCATTTTGATATGATATTTGAAGCGCGATGGAAATTCTCGACGAATTTATTCCCACAGGTTTTCATGTCCCCGCTGCGTCCTGTCCAGACGGCGTTTCCTTTGTTCAGAACCGCCGCGCGATCTGCCAAAAATTCGGCAACCTTCAGATCGTGGGTAATGGTAAGGGCCGTAACTCCCAGAGATTTAATTGTATCCTTTAGAAGATTACAGATGATTCCGCCGGTGATTGGATCGAGTCCCGAAGTGGGCTCGTCGAACAGCAAAATTTCCGGTTCTATGGCAATGGCGCGGGCAAGCGCTGCGCGTTTCTGCATTCCTCCGGAAATTTCCGCTGGATATAGGTCGAAGACTCTCTTTTCTAACCCGACGGCGAGCAATTTCTCCTCGGCAATTTGTCTACATTCGGATTTGTTTTTGTTGACCTGATTGGCTCCAAAAATAACATTCTCTATGATGGTCATGGAATCGAACAGCGCGTTTCCCTGGAATAATATGCTGAATTTGCGCAGGTATTCCCTGTATCGTTTTTCATCTTTTACGCTAATTCCATCGACCAAAATATCGCCGGAATCAATTTTCATTATTCCAAGCAGACACTTCAGCAGAACCGATTTTCCGCATCCCGATTGCCCGAGTACTATGTAGGATTCTCCGGCCTCTATGTTCAGCTGCATTCCATTCAGAACCTGAAGACCACCCTCAAACGATTTATATACGTTGCTGAAAACTATTTTACTCATATTCCGAAAAACAACGCTGTTAATAGGTAATTCAAAACCAATATGCCAATGCAGGAGGAGACGACTGCGCTGGTGGTGGCATTTCCGACGCCCCTGGCTCCAAGATCGCTGTAGAATCCGTGATAGCACCCAAATGTGGCCACAGAGAATCCAAACGCAGCGGCTTTTACCAAACCGGAAACGACATCAATAATTTCCATATTTTGTATTGTCTGGGATATGTATGCGCCGGTCGAGAAATCTAACAATGTCGTGGAAATTAAAAATCCGCCCATCACGCCGATTATGTCCGCTATTAGCACCAAAAACGGCACCATAAGAACGCCGGCAATGATTCGCGGAGCCACGAGGAATTTAAAGGGATCCACTCTGAGAGTCATGAGCGCATCGATTTGCTCGCTGACCCGCATCGATCCAATTTCCGCCGCGATCGCAGAACTTACGCGCCCGGCCACCATTAATCCGGCAAAAACCGGTCCAAGCTCGCGGGTAATCGATATGACAACCACCGACGCAACAGCTCCCTCGGCATTAAATCTGGTAAATCCGACATGGGTTTGCAGAGCAAGAACCATGCCAGCAAAAACGGCGGTCAGTCCAACTATCGGAAGAGAATAGAATCCAACGACCATTATCTGATGGAAAATCTCTCTGAAATAGAACGGAGGAGTAAAACAATTTTTTACGCCCTTGGCTGCGAATATAAAAACGCGTCCGGTTTCGTTCAGGGTTGCGAGAGTATATTCCCCCAGAGTCGCCAGCGATTTCATCTGTTTTATGCCTCTCCGATGTATACTTTTTTAACTCTTGGACCAAATCTACATGCAACTTCGTGCGGCAGGGTGTTTAGTTCAAGGGCCCATTTCTCCAGTGTATAATCCGTATCGTTGGTTAAGGCAACCCAGTTCCCAATTTTCAGATAGGATTTTTCGACTTTGCTCGCGTCGAGAACTATGTAATCCATTGATATTCTCCCAACTACGGGAATTCGCACGCCTCCCAAAAAGCCGTGTCCAAATCCGGAAAACTTTCGCATGAATCCGTCCGCATATCCCATTCCGATGGTTATAGCGGTCATCTCGCAATCGGCAGTAAAAGTCGCGCCGTATCCAATCGCGTCGCCGGATTGCAAATGATTTATCTGAACAATTCTTGAAAAAACATCCATCACAGGAATCATGGATCCAATTTTATCTTTGCGGACGGAAAATCCATAGAGCGCTTTCCCAGGTCTAACGGCGTCGAAAAAATATTCTTTTCCCAGAAATATTCCGTTGGTTGCGGAAAGACATCCTCTGGCGTTGCCAAATTTTTTTAAAATATTTTTGAATCGCTCCAATTGTAATCTATTCAGCGGATGGTTCGGAGTGTCGGCACAGGCCAAATGACTCATAACCCAGACTATATTCAGATTGCTTTTAAGCTCGCCGAAGTCGTCGTCAATATCTCTGTAGGAGTAGCCGTTTCTGAAGATTCCGGTGTCAATCTGAATAACTGCGTCAAGTTTTCGGTTCAATTTTTTCGCATGGTTAATCCATAATTCCGACTGATAGGGGTTGTTCAGGACAGGAGTAAGGTCGTGCTGGACTATCAGATTCTCAGTATTGTCCAATAAACCGGAAAGAATGAAAATTTTGATATCCGGCGGTAAATTTTCCCTTAGCTCAATTCCTTCCTGAATTGTGGCGACGAAAAACGCTCGGCATCCCTCTTTATAAAGCCGTTTGCCTATTTGAATTGCGCCAAACCCGTAGGAATTTGCTTTCAGAACGCCAATTACTTCAACATTATCCGCCCATTCTTCTTTTATTTTTAAATAATTTTTTGCGACGTTGTCCAGGTTGATAACGGAAACGGCCAGTATATGTGGCTCGACTTTATCCAGAATATTTTTTGTTTGGCTATCATTCATAGTCGTTCTTTCTTCCGTCAGATAGATTATCAAATTTTGTATAGCGTCCGTCGAAAAACAACCGCATCGTACCTATCGGTCCATGCCTCTGCTTTGCTAGAATTACTTCCGCCAGATTATAAATTTTCGACATTCTATTCTGCCACTCCACGTGTTTATCCGTGCCAGGAGTTGGTTCGCGCCGAGCTTCGTAGTATTCCTCCCTGTAGACGAACATTACCACGTCGGCGTCCTGCTCGATGGATCCCGACTCTCTCAAGTCCGCCAGCTGAGGCCGTTTATCGTCGCGTGTTTCCACTGCTCTGGACAGCTGCGACAGCGCCAACACAGGAATATCCAGCTCCTTGGCCAGAGCCTTCAGCTGTCTCGTAATCTCGGATATTTCCTGCACGCGATTTTCGTTGCGTTTATCCTCGCTTCCCTGCAGTAATTGAAGATAATCTATCACTATCAGGTCCAATCCCTGTTGGCGTTTCAATTTTCGGGCCCGCGTTCGGACCGAGGAAATGGTCAGAGCCGGAGTATCGTCTATGAACAGCGCCAGCTCCATTAGTTTTTTATGAGCCTCGACGATTTTGGAAAAATCCTCCTCTCTTATTTCGCCGCGCCTGATTTTTTCGGACGGAATGGCACACTCCTGCGCCAAAATTCTGGTAACCAATTGCTCCGACGACATTTCCAGGGAAAAGAACGCGACTTTCCCGCCTCCTTCCGCTTTTTTTGCATATGCCATTGCCGCGTTAAACGCGATATTTGTGGCGAGAGCCGTCTTTCCCATCGACGGACGACCGGCAAGTATGATCAGATCGGATTTGTTGAGACCGCCCAGCCATTTATCCATATCTATAAATCCGCTGGTAATTCCGGTAATGCTGTTGTCACTTTTATAGGCCTTCTCGACCACGTCGAGCGTGCTAACAAGGGCCCCTGAAAATGGAACAAATCCGCCTCTGCTATCGGAAACGGCCAGTTCATACAGTTTTGCTTCCGCGTTTTCTATCTGATCGGTCGCTTTTACGCTTATTTCGAACGTTGAGGCGCTATAGGACATACCTTCGCCGATCAAAATTAGCTGTCGCCGCAGATACATGTCATATATCAATTTCGCGTAATCTTCCACGCCGGCAATCGAAATAACGGAATTTACCAATTGAACTAAGTAGTCACCTCCGCCAACTTCTTTAAGCTCCTCCTGCTTTTCGAAATAGGCCCGCAGCGTTATGGGATCCGCAGCCAATCCCTGCGATATGAGCTTACTGATAGCTTCGTAGATCTTCCCGTTAATCGGAGTCGCGAAGTGAGAAGGCAGAAGAAATTCCGATATATTCTCGTAGCACCCATTGTTTAGCATGATCGCTCCGAGAAGCGATTGCTCGGCTTCAATGTTATGAGGCAAAACCCTCATCTCCTGCTCTTGACGCAGGGTTATCAACTTTGATGGATTCAATTTTATCTCTTATGCGGAGTGAAGCTATTCTACAATAGCGACGTCCCAATAGCCAGATTTTTTTAACCCCTAACTCCGCATTAAGCTAGGCTCTGTCGTCATGAGATTTTCAACCAAAGCATGATGCATCTGATTTGAACAGCAGCAATGAATGATTTGACATTTTTTGCATATCTTGTGGCGATACCTCTCCAGTCTTTCAG
>JAIRMS010000082.1 GCA_031258475.1 Holosporaceae bacterium | reverse complement strand
TTCTTAGCTCCGTTTACCGAAATTTCAAGAAAAAACTCCACATGAGATTCAACGTCATCGCCGGGATCCATAATTTGAAATTTGCATGAGTCAGGCTTCAGAAAAACAACTCCTCCTTCTTCAAAATCTCCAATGCGAAACTACTTCGCAGAAGGTCTATTGTTATAGTCTTTGCTTATGCTACCAACTCCTCGCTCCATTGCAAACATTTTTCAGTATTCACAATTTTGCCAGGAGACTGAAAACTTTAAAAAGACTTACCCCACACGAATTCATCCTGAATTCTTGGAAAAACTCTCCGGAACTTCTTATGCATGAATCACTTTGGAAGTGCGCAGTCAGAGCATTTAGCTTGATTGCCGCAGGTGCGTAGTTGAGAGTGAAGAGGAATGGATTGCCACGTCGCCCTGCTCCTTGCAATGACGATATAATTTCGTCATTGCGAGCGAAGCAATCCAGAAAATAAAAATCGCATTACCATAGCAATTCGTGTATACTAGGCAATAATCGAGATATTTTATTATGCACCGCAAAAATCTGAGAGAAAAACTGGAGCGCTATCATCCAACTGATGAAACAGAGGTAGCGGACAAAGCAAAAATGCTGGAATTTCTGAATTCGCAGGAAGATTGCTTCGAAAGATCGTTGTCCATCGGGCATTTTACAGGATCCTGCTGGATTGTGAACCGCGACGACACGAAATTTTTGCTGACTTTGCATAAAAAAATAGGATTTTGGCTGCAGCTTGGAGGCCATGCGGATGGAGATTATGATCTCGTCCGAGTTTCTCTGAAAGAAGCCCGTGAGGAATCTGGACTACAGCACATCGAACTGTTGTCGAATGAAATTTTTGATATTGGAGTTCATCTGACTTCGGAATACAAAGAAGTTCCAGCCCATTATCACTACGATGTGCGATTTTTGATGAAGGCTTCTGATCCGCAGGAGGATATTAAAATTTCGGATGAATCCGATGATCTGAGGTGGTTCGATACGCCGATTGTTGCTCCAAGCCTCGGCGTCGATATTTTTCGTATGTTTGAGAAATGGGAAAAGCGATGCCTGTCCCGATTACTTTGAAAACACACAATCATATGCTGACAAAAATGAGAATAGGTCGGTTGTTCTAGTCGTTTCCCGCGTCATTGATTAAAGCAAATTCCTTCCTAGAAATTGATTTTTGATCCAATCATAAAGACGTTGGCTCTGTTGTTTCCAGTTGAAGATCGACCGCAGGCATCACCGTATATTCGGGCTCTGTCACAGGTATTTGTTGCAATATGATCATATTCTAGATATATCTCTAAACTTCTGCTAACTTTGTACTCGCCTGCAAACGTGATCACATCAGCTTTCGATTTTTCGCGGTCGGAAAATTTTACAACCGATTTAAAATACCCGGCCGAAACTGTTAATTTGCCGAGCGCATACGCAATCCCGGCCGAATAAAGTTTCCCCGCATCCGCTCCTGGTCTTAGGCCGACCGCAGGATCCGTAAGACTGTATGCCTTCGATTCATCGAATGCCGACACATCATGCGAAGCATATTTCTTGGCCAACAAAGATCTGCCATTGTCAGTATACCCAAACGATGTTTGAAGATCTTTATAGCAGATTGCAACTCCAACATTGTAGGCGCGAATATTGTGCACATCCACACCGCTGATGCCAGTTTTTCCACTCCCCAACCAGGAGGCAAAAGAAACCTTTGCATTTAGGTCGTCCGGAGATCCAAACTCATAGGCTATGCCGCCGGTAACAATATTTTTCGAATAGGTTCTCCTCATTCCGAAAAAATCTGCCTTTTCATGGAGACTATCCGATTTGCTATGATGGGTCTTGAACAGATTTGCGTTACGACTGTCTGGAGTAAACGACAGACCCGCGGAAAATCCTGAAACGACAGGAGACGTCCAGGCAATTTTTGCAGCTCGAGAATCGTCGCTTGGAAAACCGGTGTCGAGTATCGTACCGGCGGACGCGTTATAAAAAGCGCCGAGATTCCCGCTTCCAGCCCCTAGATAGCCAACCAGAAATTTATCTCCGCATATGCTGAACACATCTGCTGCCGTACGCGCATATCCGAATTTTATTGATCCGACTTTATCGGATTCCCAAAAAAGGAATGAAGTTTTTACTATCGGATTCCCATTTTTTATTATGCCAGAATTAGTTTTCGTTCCTATTTCGAACCCATAGGCATACCCATCGCATTTATTGAGATATTTAAGATCCACATCTCCCTGCAACGATATTACTGCGTCATCATCGCTGCTGGTCTTTTGATCCTGATTAACAAAAACTGTGGTGAGATCCACTCTTCCGTCAATGCGTAAACCGGTCTGGTATATGCCTAGTCTCGCCAATATCTCGTCAATTGCATTATTTAACCAATGCCCCTCTTCGAATTCCTTCTCAAAATCAAAATCTCGTGTAGCACCAGACGTATCTGCAAACAACAGAAACAACGGTAAAATTAAAAAATATCCACGCATGTTCAAATAATTCCATTCTACGGTTGTAGAGCCTGAAAACCGTCGTCTCGAATCCGCAAATGGCCAGATCCAAGGTGGGCACCATGTATACAGACCACGATCTGCACAGAGACAGTTCCCTTTTCATAATTAGGCCATTGAGAAATAAAACCAACGTATTTCCACGCCCTGGCCGTCGAGTCTAGATGATAAAAACTAATAAATCAACTACCATCACGTCTTGTTTCGAGAATAGGATGCAATTTATTTAAATTTTGGGGGTTTCCCTTGATTGTTTTTTTACTATATATGGGATATAATCGTTAAGGAATCGTTTCCATGAGGTCGACATGAAAAGTTTGAGTTATTTTTTTGCTTTGTGCGTCTTTGGCGTTTTGGCGGAAAAATCAGATAATGATGCGAGTTCGGATCCCACAGTTTATGTTGATATTAGCAAATCCGCCAGGGAGGATGCCGTTTCTTTCGGTGGGGCCCGCGGATTATTCGGAGCGGATCTAGCATTCCAAGATTTTGACGCTTCCGTAGGGAATGCTTCGAATTCCACAAAAAATAATGTGAATTTACTCGGGGTGTGTCTCGGTATGGAGTACGCAAAAGCTTTTCGCAAAGGCTTTTTGGTGGCAGTGGACGTTGGCATGGACGTATCCAAAAAAGCTAAGAAAGATGGAAGTTGGAGCGCTCTAAACAGTGAATACGAAACTCAGCGCGGAGTAGCTCATCCCGGAAGTAGAACCGGAAAGCTGGATAGCGATACGGTTTCTCTAAATGTCGCTGTAAAAGGTGGATATCTTCTGCCTACCTATAATTCCATGATGTTTTTAAAACTTGGGGTTTCCAAAGTTGGCGGCACGTATAGTTATAAGCAGGGAAATAACAAAGTATGCGACGTCAAAGTCAGTGCCTATGTTCCATCTCTAGGACTTGGGATCGAGAGAAAAATCAATAAAAAGTGGGGGGCATCTTTGGAGGCAAATCTGTCTTTGAAGAAAACCTCTAAGAAAAATTGTGATAACGTCGAACATAAAGTAAAGATTGGACGCACAGATATAAAATTAATGGCCATCTACAGCGTGCCTCTTTCCGAGCAATAAACTGATATCGCTGATTTTTCAGCCCGAAAACAAAACAATCCATATAAAGAGTTGTTTACAGCGAAGAGTGAAAAGTGTACTGTTATTAATGGGGCACAGCCGTGGGTTGTGAGAAATACAGCAGAAAGGAGGAAGATTATTTATGCCGGAATGGTTGATAGAGGTAGTGGAAGTTACGTTCGGTTGTGGTATGTTTTTGAATGGTGCGCTGTTTATGCCACAGGTCATAAAGATATATAAAACAAAAAGCGCCGAGGGGCTTTCGTTGACGACCTTTGCGGGCTTTAATCTAATCCAGCTATTGGCTATGTTGCACGGATACATTCACAATGATTGGGTGTTAATATTTGGTTTTGCTGTAAGTTTTCTTTGCAGTGGAGCGGTTACGCTGGGAATTTTTAAGTATAGATAGGGAGATTCCTCTTCAGAACTTCCTCTAATTCCTGCATATCGTTTGGCGGCTGGCTTTCAAAATGCATGGGCTCTTCGGAGCGAGGATGTGTAAATTCCAAGAAATATGCATGCAGAGCCTGCCGTGGGAATTCGTTTATATAATCCGAGATTTCATTCGGCGCATGGTGGTTTTTCGTCCTATAAATAGAATCTCCGATCAGTGGACACCCCAGATGCGACAGGTGGACTCTTATCTGATGGGTACGTCCGGTTTTTAGCTCGCATTCTACCTTGGACGCGTATTTCGAAAACGTCTTCAAAGTTCTGTAAAAAGTAATTGCGTTCCGCCCACTTTCTTTTGAAACGGCCATCTTTAATCGATTGTTCCTGTCTCTTGCTATTAGTGTTTGAATTTTTCCGATGAGAGGCTGGGGAAAAGAATAGCAAAGGCAAATGTATTTTCTTTTTATGGAATGAGTGGAGAATTGTTTGGCCAATTCACAGTGGGAAAAGTCATTTTTCGCAACCACCAGGATGCCACTGGTGTTTTTGTCTATTCTGTGAACGATTCCAGGTCTGTATTCGCCACTTCCGGACGACAGCGACTCGCCGCAGCGATAAACCAGTCCGTTGACCAACGTATTCGAGTAATTTCCCGCCCCTGGATGAACCGTGATTCCGGCGGGTTTATCTATGACGAGCAAATCGTCGTCTTCGTATAAAACAGAAAATTTAACATTTTTATCGGGAGCTAAATCTGGTTTCTCAATTTCGAAATCGTCGTCGTTCACAAAAATTTCGTCGCTGTATTTCAGATTGTAATTAACATCGGTTATTAGATCGGAATTAACTCTGACGCGCCCCGCTGCTATTAAAGCTTGAATTTTATTGCGAGACAATTTTTTTATTGCAAACGTCATAAATTTATCGAGTCTGTTCTTTTTGATATCCAGGGTGACGGATATTTTTTTCATGCCTTTTTTACGGATTTTCTAGTTATTTTCGGTGGCTTGTCTGCGTACTCAGACGATGGCATTTTAGATCTCTTTGTCGTTTTTGCCACCGTAACTTTCTTTTGTTTTACTATTTTTTGTCCGTCCACGATTTTTTTGATATCTTCCCCGGTTAAGGTTTCATGTTCCAGTAATCCCTGGGCCAGAAGTTCCAGAGCGTTTCTATTATCCTCAAGAATTTCTTTGGCTCTGTTGTAGGTCTTATCGATGAGGGCGCGGATCTCTTCGTCTATCACCTTTGCCGTCGAACTTGATATGTTTTTATTGGTCGTCGTCGAATGGCCAAGGAATACCTCCTGGGCTCCTTCGCTGGCGTAGGACAAAAATCCAAGTTTTTCGCTCATTCCCCATTCGAGGATCATAAGCCTAGCGATTTTTGTCGCCTTATCTATATCGGAGGAAGCTCCGGCGGTGATTCTTTCCAGACCAAAAATCATTTCCTCGGCGATTCTTCCTCCGGCGGCAACGGATAGGTCCGCCTCCAATTTTATTCGTGAATCGAAAAGTCTGTCCTGCTCCGGCAGACGCATAACCATGCCCAGGGCGCGCCCCCTCGGAATAATAGTGGCCTTGTGAATCGGATCCGACTCGGGAATATTCATGGAAACGATCGCGTGACCCGCTTCGTGATAGGCGGTCAGTTTTTTTTCTTCTTCGGTCATTACCATGGAGCGACGTTCCGCGCCCATCATTACCTTGTCTTTTGCGTCATCCAGCTCATCCATACAAACGACGCGTTTGCCTCGCCTCGCGGCCAGCAAGGCTGCTTCATTAACAAGATTCGCCAGGTCTGCGCCGGAAAATCCAGGAGTTCCGCGCGCTAAAATTAGCGGATCCACGTCAGAGGAAAGCGGCACTTTTTTTAGATGAACCCGAAGAATTTTATCTCTTCCATTGAGATCGGGAATTGGCACGACCACCTGACGATCGAATCTTCCTGGTCTTAGCAGGGCTGGATCGAGAACGTCTGGTCTATTGGTCGCGGATATGATTATCACGCCGTTATTTTCCTCGAAGCCGTCCATTTCCACCAGAAGCTGATTGAGGGTCTGTTCACGCTCGTCGTTTCCGCCACCAAGACCGAAACCGCGATGACGGCCGACGGCATCGATCTCGTCTATAAATATGATGCAGGGGGCATTTCTCTTGCCCTGCTCGAACATATCGCGGACGCGGCTGGCTCCGACTCCCACAAACATTTCCACGAATTCGGATCCTGAAATGCTAAAAAACGGGACGTTGGCTTCTCCAGCTATGGCGCGTGCCAGCAGAGTTTTTCCGGTTCCTGGAGATCCCACAAGTAAAACTCCCCTCGGAATCTTTCCTCCGAGTCTTCTGAACTTGTTCGGATCTTTTAAAAAATCGACGATTTCTTCCAGCTCCGATTTCGCCTCATCTATTCCGGCGACGTCGCTAAACGTAACCTTGCCCATTTTTTCGCTTAGCAATTTTGCTTTGGATTTCCCGAAGCCAAGGGCTTTATTGCCTCCGGATTGCATCTGTCGAAGCGCAAAAAACCAAAGTCCCCCCAGAATCAGCAGAGGCAGCCAACCTAGGAACAAATGCAGCATACTCGAATGCTCTTCGCTCGGGCCTGCTGTAATTTTCACTTTCTTCGCAATTAATTTCTTCACGAGTTCCTCATCGTGCGGATTGTAGGTAGAGAACACACGGCCATCCAGAGTAACGCCTTTAACGGCTGATCCTTGAATTGCCACGGCGGATACTTTCCCATTATCAACATCGGACAAAAAATCAGAATATGCGATATCTGTAATGTTTTCTCTTCCGTTGTAAAACATTTGAAACAAAAGAAAAATAAAACAACCAACCGTAATCACAATCGAGAAATTTTTATAACTTTTATTCATCGCTTACCCCACAAAACTACAAAAATATATCAAATAGATTTATTTTGTCTAAAAAAACGTTCGATGCTTCATTAGCTTCCGGCGCTATTCTATGATCTAACTGCACGCAAGGCAACTCGGAGAGCCTATTTTTTCTATTTTCCCTGAAAGCGAATATCTCGTCTTTTTTAACCTTTAATAAACACCTTCCGATTGTATTGATTTTTTTGCATAATATTTGATCACAGATGGCTTCCGTTATGGTGGTCGCGTATTTTTTCCCTCCAACATTCCAAGTTATGCGCCTGAAAATCTCAGCCTGAACTGCTTTCTCCTCCGACAGCAGTCGATTTTTTTCAACGACAGCGCAGCCGTTTTCCGAAAATTTGCAAAATCTTTTCAAAAAGCAAACCGCCGCCGTTTCGACAGCGTTTCTTTTTTTTCCGAGTTCCATTATCTCATTGGAAATACGCAGGATTTCGTCGTCGTTGTAGCGGGCAATTTCTTTCCGATGGAAAACGCGTTTAAAAAAATCCTGATCGTTCATTGGATCAATTTTCCAGGCCACATTGCGATTTTTTAAAAACTCTTCCAAATGACTTTTGGTAAAACGTAGCAATGGACGAAATAACTTTACTCTGTCAGATAGAGATCGAATTCGACTCATGCCCGCCAGTCCAATCGAAGAACTTCCCGCATTTTTTCGCATTTCAAACGTTTCCAATTGATCGTTCCAGGTATGTCCAACCAATAAAATGGGAATATTGTTGCGATCGCAGTATTCAGAAATTAGCTGATATCTGGCTTCGCGCGCGCGATTTTCCAATTTCCCAGGTTTAATATCTTCGTTTCTGTTCCAATGAAGTGTTACGTGATCTATTTTCATAGATCTACAAAAATCTTCAACAAATTTCGCCTCCTCCGCGGAATCTGCCCGTAGCCTGTGATCTACGGTCACGCAGCTGATTTTTAGGTTACTTTTTACCGCCCATTCGAACGCCATCACAAGCAACGCCATGCTGTCGCCACCACCTGAAACGGCAATGCATGCGGATTCAATCGGATTTTGCAAATAGTGTTCCCTGTAAAAATCAATCAATAGATTCATTTCAGTGTGGAAAAAATCGAAGCTGCACCGATCGTTTATAAATTTGTGTGCGATTGGATTAGGCAGTGGAGTTTTGGCGTCTTTCATTGATTTATTCTAGAGATTTTTCTGAGGATTAATTCGTGATTCCGACTCCACGGGCCCAGAGGATGTATTTTCCAGTGTCTTTCCCTGGGGTGCTGTTTACATTCGTTCCGCCTACCCCACACCATCTTGAATTGCTTCCTCCATTGAATAATTTCTTAACAAATGAATTAGAAAACGGATAGGCGACAGTCACATCAAGTACAAAGACGCGTCCGGATGGAAAGGTGTTGTCTGTTAGATAACGTGCTGTCGTCCTCCAATCTGCACCACAATGTATGTCGGCGCCGTTCACTGGAATGCAACACGAAGGGCTATTATAATTTTGCGATCCTCCTTCAAACATTGAGCATTCGCCCTTACCAGGATAATGAATCGATGATCCGCCGTAGGCGTGAGCTGCCATCATGTCAGCAAGACTCGCCCAACTATCCATTGAAAATCGAACCACATCGTGCCCATCAGCTCCGTTTTTTGGAATGAACTTTGGGCGATGCCTGTCCATAATCTCCTCAAAACTACCCCAGGAGCGTGTCGCTATAAATTTGAATGTCATTTCTGTACACATAACGTTAATGGCAGTCTGTGCAAGATGCATTTTCAGGATTTCTATACTCGAAAAGATCAGCATACACATTATCGGAAGCGTGAGCGATGCTTCCAAAGCCGCAACTCCGCTTACAGGACGAATTAGCCAAAGGATTTTCGCACGGACTCTGCGAAAATTGTTAAAAATCCCAGTGGTAAAAGGATTTTTGATTATCCTGATTAATTTATTGCGCATCGCAAAAACTCACATGATTTTGGCCTGATTCTGATTTTATCTTACTTTTTCCACAAAATCACTCGGGAATCTTTTTCTTTCGCGGAAAAGAAGGAGAGGTTATATATGAATCACTTTGAAAGTGAGCAGTCAGCATTTAGCTTGATCGCAGACGCGTAGCCGAGGGGGGGAATAGTGGATTGCGATCGAAGTATGGTCCCCCCTATTGGAACTGCACCTGCCCGGCAAGAAAGGAGACTGGGGAGGGATAGCGGCGGACAATCGGTTGTTTATCGACGCGGTTTTTTGGATTTTGCGCACCGGAGCTCCGTGGAGAGATCTTCCCCCGGACTACGGGGATTGGAAGAATGTATGGTCCCATATTGTGGAGGTGTTGGAAATGACATAATATTATACCGGGAAGAAAAGGAGTTATTATGGGCCAAATACTACACAGTTGCGCCACAACGACAGAGGCAGTGCGTCGA
>JAIRMS010000024.1 GCA_031258475.1 Holosporaceae bacterium | reverse complement strand
ACCACCAGCACCGGTTCCACCATAGCCTATCTATTTTTTGTATGCAATACCGAAAAAACGCGATTATTTCACAGTAGTATTTGGCTGGATTGCTTCGTCGCTGCGCTCCTCGCAATGACGAGGGGGGGTAATAATCAGGTCACCAAAAAAGCAAGCTACGCCCTTGCTTTGGGGAAATGCTTTTTTTATATTACAGGACAGAGGGCAATTAGCTCAGTTGGTAGAGCATCTGACTTTTAATCAGGTGGTCGCAGGTTCGAATCCTGCATTGCCCACCACCTGAAACTCCAGTGAAAAATGACGATTTGAACTTTTCGAAAAATCTGTGTAACTGCGATTTTGTATAACCAGCAAAAAGCGCCCAAATAAACGATCCCGCAGCAAGCAGCGGGGTATTTGGTTGACTTTCAGACTTTTCCCTTTTGTAGTGCACGGCAAGCCGCGGGGAATACATCCCTAATAAGAGATTTAAGTCCGAAGTGCAACGGTCTACTTTGAAGATTGTGTACTAGTTCAGATAGAAGTAAGATTGCTTTAGGTTGTATGAGTAGGGTTATAGGTTGGATAATTTTTGTGAGTAAACTCGAAGAGTTTTCCACAAAATTATTCAACATACACCTGTACAAAAGGCGAACCGAACTAATACATTTTCCGAAAATTGCATCTCAAGTTTCAAGCCAAGATGCTTTGCCCAATAAATTACCAGCTGTCTCTGAATTCCTGTGGCACAAATCTTCGCTTTATATCATTGATGTCTTTAACAGAGCGAATCCCGTTTTTAACACAAAGTTGAGATTTCCAATTTTAGTATATATATTAGTTAGATAATGATAATCAGGTAGGGGCAAAAATGGACGGTAGAGTTTCTTTGTTTAGTAGTCCTTTGTTTTTAGGATTCGAGCATTTTGAAAGACTGGTGGATTCTCTCTCGAAAGGTCAGGAGGATTCATATCCTCCCTACAATATCGAGCAGATCGGAGAACACGGTTTCAGAATCACCTTGGCCTTGGCAGGATTTAAAAAGGAAAGCATACAAATTTCCTTAGAAAACAATCAATTAACCATTCGAGGAAAGCAAGAGGTCGACTCGCGGGCCGTTTACATATACAGAGGAATTGCGACGCGACAGTTCATAAAAACGTTTGTTTTGGCTGACGGAATCGAGGTCAAAGACGCAGACTTTGATAATGGTTTGTTGCATGTGAATTTATTGCGAATAACCAATCCAAGTAGCGTTAGAGTTGTTGAAATAAATTCTTCCCCTCCTTCGAAAGCGCTTCCTCGGCAGATTGACAAATCCTCGACCTAGGTCGTCGCCTGTATAAATGGATTCCCGCGGCAGGCATATACACAGCTGCGTCAGCAGATTGTCGGAATCTGACAAAAAACCCCAAAGCATGCCCCATGCAGAATTCGTCGCCAATTCCTGGAAAAATAATTCTCTCCTCCACAATATGAGACCGTACGCCTAATCTTTCTTCAGTACCACCACATATTTTAGTGTGCTGAAATTGACGGGGGATTTTATCATGAATTTTTTATTGCTTTTTACGATTTTTCCCACAAAAACGTCTTCGCATATGCCATATCCGGAAGTTTTTACCACGTCGCCCTCTTTTATTGGAATGTCTTCACGGATGGAGGAGATAAACAATTTATCGGAATTGCTTCCGGTCATTATGGCATTGATCTGAGATTCCCCTATTTTTACCGGGATACTTGAATTCATATCGGTGATCAATAAAACTCTGCTCCAGGAGTCGTTTGCTTCGATAACTCTGCCAACCAATCCCTCCGAGTTTTTTATAATGTCGTTTGTCGATACTCCGTCTATTTTTCCTGCGCTCAGTGTAAAAGACTGGGTGAAATCGTTGGAAAACGTACACATAACCTTGGCGGCAATCGCAGAAAAGTTCGTTAATTTTTTTAGAGAGAGCAATGCTCTTAATTCTTCATTTTCTTGTCGCAGATTTTTTAATTTTTCAATCTCTTCGCGCAGTTCAACATTTGTATTGTGCAGATTTATCAATATATTATTGATGTCATGCGATATAAAATAGTAAAAGTTCAGGAAATAGCCTCCTATATTATCGGTGCATTGATTCAGGGTGATTATTGCTGAATTCGTAAAAAATCTGCATTTTTTTATGAAACGGTCGCCTATTTTCATATGCAAAACCGAGATCGTTCCGCAGAAAAACAAAGCTCTAAATATTATCTCTCTTTTTCTAAAGCGCCTAAAAAGAGTGAAAGAGCGCTTTCTTCCTGCTATTTTTTTGTGCATTACCCGATTCATCGGAGACCTTTAATAGGATCTAAGCAAAACCATTCTCATTGTGTCCAATTCTTCCAGGGTCTTTCCAGCTCCGAGTGCCACGCACAGAAGAGCGTCTTCTGCAACGGCTGCCGGAAGACCGGTCTTTATTTTTAACAACTCGTCCAGCCTGGCCAGCAATGAGCCTCCGCCGGTCATGATAATTCCCCTATCAACGATATCAGCGGACAGTTCTGGAGGAGTGTTTTCAAGCGCAAACTTCACGGCTTCGACCACAGCGGCGACCGGTTCTACCAAGCTTTCCGCGACTTGGCTTTCGGTAATCTGCACCTCCTTTGGCACGCCGTTAATAAGATCCCTGCCCTTGATAAACATAACGCGTCCCTCCCCTTTACTCGGACGAATAGCTGAGCCGATTTCTTTTTTAATTTTTTCTGCCGTGGTATCTCCGATCAATAAATTATGATTTTTTCTTATATAATTTATGATCGCTTCGTCCATCTTGTCTCCACCGACTCGTACGGAATTTCCATAAACAATACCACCAAGGGACAACACTGCGACTTCCGTTGTTCCTCCGCCTATATCGACGATCATTGATCCGGTTGGTTCTGTTACCGGCAAGCCGGCACCTATTGCCGCCGCCATCGGCTCATCAATCAGAAACACCCTTCTGGCTCCTGCTCCTTCAGCCGATTCCTGTATGGCTCTTCTTTCGACGGCGGTGGCCCCTCCCGGGATGCAAATGACTATTTGGGGACTAATAAAGCTTTTTCTATTGTGAACCTTACGAATGAAATATTTTATCATTTCCTCGGCAACGTCGAAATCCGCTATTACTCCGTCTTTTAGCGGACGGATCGCCGTTATATTTCCGGGAGTTCTTCCCACCATAAGTTTTGCATCTTCCCCAACGGCGAGAACACGTTTTTTCCCTCCGTCATCCGCAAGAGCCACAACGGAAGGCTCGTCCAGAACCACTCCGCGCCCTCTTACATAAACCAAAGTATTTGCCGTTCCAAGGTCAATACCTATATCCGAAGAAAACAAACCCCTTAGGTATGAAAACATGAATCTTCTCCATAGCTTCGCACAATTAAAAGATATAGTCTTTTCTTGTTTCTCACAAGAAAAGATTTATAATAGAAAAGGATTGACGTTCCATAAGATAATTTCTCATGTAATATGTTTCATTATGGCGGGCGGTTTTAGCGGAATATTCATGAAAAGGCTTTTGTTTACACTGGGGTGCGTTTATCTTTCAGTTTTGGCTAATTTTGATATTGAAGAACTTCAGTTACAACAGGTTCAAACGGAAGATGATCAGCAAAATTCTGATTTACCAGGTGATATACGCGAAAAATGTAATGTATTTGAAAGTTGGACCGGAAAATTCCCAGAATTTGATCCGGCATATAACTCTCCCGCGAACATCTATGATCAGATCGCAAAACGACTGGCAGGGCTCTACATACCTGATCTTAACAACCAAACTTTCATCGATTATGCAAAATCTATAAATGAAGAATGGAAGAAATTACACAGCTGCAGTCTATCGAAGATATCAGAATGGAGTAATACCAACATAACTCCTCACATAAAAGATCTGGCGACGTTGTTTTATCCGTTCGGAGGACCAGATATAGCCTATCCTTTGAAATTCTTTCCACAAATGCAGAATTATATCCTTGTTGGACTCGAACCCATCGGAAATTTCGAGAAAATAAGGGAAAATATTGGAAATGAATCCACGCTTGCCGCTCTGAAACGAGCTTTTTCTTCCTATTTCAAGAAAGGATATTTTATTACCTCGGAAATGATAACCCAGCTTTCAAATAAAAACGTTAGAGGGGCTTTATATCTGATATTAGTCGAATTGGCCAAAAGCGAATTTATCATCGACTCCATTGAAGATCTTTCCATCAGTTCGGAAGGTCAGGAAATCGCCAGGCAGAAGGGAATGGTCGATTGCGTGAAGATCGTTTTTAGATCCGTCGAAGGCAGCGCGCCCAAAAACCTATTCTATATAAGAGCGGATCTCACTAATTCCAACAAAAAATTAGGATATCTAATGAATTTCATGCAACGCTTTTCGTTTGCGACGTTCATAAAAAGCGCTTCCTATGTTTTGCATGATAGACTTGCTTCGCGGATAAAAAATTACATCCTCGAAAACGCCTATGCCATATTGCAGGATGATACTGGAATCCCATTTCATAATTTTGGTCCAGGGTGGAGCAAACACGCGTTCGGACAATATAAGCAGCCCACGCTCTCCATATTTAAGGGCTACAAACAAAAAGATCTAAGTGATTTTTTTTCAAGCGCCAATCCGGTGGATATTCCGTTTAAAATAGGATACGGTTTTAATCAGGAACGCCCAAATCTGGTTCTATTGATTTCGCCACGTAAAATCGCTGAACAGATGCACACACTAAGAAACAATAAAAAAGATGACGACCAAAAAAGCGGGTGTCCGTGCAAGAAAGGTAAAAAATCACATGTTATCTAGGAGAAGCTATCTATCTCTAATCGCAAAAATCGATTTTTTCTAAAAATGAGTTTGTAAAGCGCAGCAAACCGTAGAATTTTTGGAATTTGCCCAAATCGTCTTCTGATTTTTCAAGTGTCTCGATCAATTCCCTAATGAGTTTGGATAATTCGTCATGAAATTTTTTTTTCTCCTCCGGAGTGGATAAGGTTTCGTATTTCTCACGCAAGCTAAACATTTCAGGAGCAAATTCCGGATCCAGGGAATCGGTGCATTTCCCCTGAATTTCTAGAAAATATTTTGCTCTGTCTATCGGATGCGACAGTGTTTTGTAGGCAGTGTTGATATGGGAAAATTCTCCAGATTCCATCGTTCCCGCATCGGAGTGAATCTGAGACTGTTTCCGCAGATAATTCCGAACCAGATCTTCCTCGTTAATTCTATAACCAACGGGGATTCCCAAAGCTTCGAAGTAGTTCATAGCCTAAAAACAGCTTCCTCCGCAGCGACTATCCGTATCGTCCGTGCAAAAGGATTGGCCGCAACCGCAGCAGGATTTTGCGTTGGGATTCCCGAAAACAAGATTTCCGCCCATCGGATTAGTGACGTAATCGATATTAATTCCAGAAATGAAGGGAACGGCCTGCGGAACAACGTATATATCTACACCACCCTTTTGAATAACCAGATCACTGGGATCGATTTCCTTCACGAAACTTAGCTCGTAGGACATGCCCTGACATCCCCCCGGAGCCACGTTAATTCGAATTCCCAGACCATTCTCCTTCTCGACTGATTCTCTCAAGAAATTTATGGCTTTATCCGTAATGTTAATGAACTTTTCCATTTTCTACCCCCTATTTTTATCCTGATAATTTTTTATGGCCTTACTCACCGCTTCCTCAGCAAGCACGGAACAATGAGCCTTCACCGGCGGCAGCGATAGATATTCTGCGACGTCCTGATTTTTTATACCTCTCGCTTCGTCCAGATCCTTTCCATGGATCCATTCCGTTATCAGAGCGCTGGAAGCTATCGCCGCTCCGCATCCGAAAGTTTTGAACCTGGCCTCGGATATCTTTCCACCTTCGTCCACTCTGATTTGCAGTTTTATCACGTCACCGCAGCTTGGAGCGCCAACAATCGACGTTCCAACATTTTTGTCGTTATCGTCCAGACTGCCGACGTTCTTGGGATTGTTATAGCGATCCATCACTTCCTTCGAATATTCCATATTTGCTCCCTACTGCCAAAGTGGACTCATGCTGCGCAGTCTATTGACGACTTCTATCATTTTGGAAGACGCGTATTCGACTTCTTCGAACGTCGTGAATCGCCCAAATCCTATGCGCAGAGAGGAATGAGCCAGATCTTCGCGAACGGAAATCGCCTTCAAAACGTAGGACGGCTCGAGGGAATCGGACGTGCATGCAGACCCAGAGGAAACGCAAACTTCCGGCATTCCCAACATTATGGATTCGCCTTCGATTCCGTCAAAACTCAGATTAATGCAACCTGGAATTCCGTGTTCGGTATCTCCATTCAAATAAACCTTTTCCAAACTATCAAAGATTTTTTTTAGAAAATAGCTTTTCAACTCCACCAGCCTAACATTTTCCGAATCCATTTCCTGCCGAGCGATTTCGCAGGCTCTTCCCAGACCTACGCAAAGCGGAGTTGGCAGAGTTCCGGATCTCATCCCGCGCTCCTGACCTCCTCCAAAAAATATTGGGCTCAGTCGAACCCGCGGTTTCAGACGCACATACAGAGCACCAACACCCTTTGGACCGTAAATCTTGTGTCCAGAAATGCTCATAAGATCCACTTTGGACGCGTCCACCTTTATCTTTCCGACCGCCTGGGCGGCATCCGTATGAAACAACGCACTTTTTTTTCTGCAAATTTCGCTAATTTCATCGATCGGTTGAATGGTTCCAATTTCATTATTCACGGTCATAACGGAAACAAGAATGGTTCTTTCATTAACTGCTTCTTCAAGAATTTGCAGATCGATTATTCCATTTTTTAAAACCGGAATCCTAATAACATCGAAGCCCTCACGTTCCATTGCCTGAAAGGCCTCCAGAACGCATTTGTGTTCTATCTCGCTGGTGATAATCCTATTGCCTTTTTCTTTGTAGAAATGTGCAACTCCCTGAATCGCAAGATTATTAGACTCGGTCGCTCCGGAGGTAAATATGATTTCCTTTGGATCCGCCGCCCCAATGAGATCGGATACCTGACTCCTCGCTTTTTCCACTGCTTCTTTCGCCTGCGCTCCCATGGCGTGACTTATCGAATGTGGATTCCCGAAATGATCGCAGAAATAGGGCAGCATTTCCTCCAACACCCTTTTATCGCATGGAGTCGTCGCCTGATAATCCATGTAAATAGAACGCGTCATCTGTTTTTGCAACCTGCCATGCCCGTATGATAAACGAGAGCACATTAAACTACAATCGGGCTATTCGCACAAACTTAGTTGACTTCTGCGACCATTCTATAATACAAGGTATGTGTATTTAGTCCCCATCGTCTAGAGGCCTAGGACATCGCCCTTTCACGGCGGTAACGCGAGTTCGAATCTCGCTGGGGATACCATCTGAAATATCAGGGGAAATCACGGTTCACTTCCTTCAGAAAATCTCCGTTTTTGAAATTTTTTGGAGCGGATTTAACGGCGACTCAAATCTCTGAAGTGGCGAGATTGGGGAGGAAGACGGTCAACAGGATTTTTGCAACTTTTGCGAGCGAGAATTGCTGAATTTGCGGAAGAAGAATCGTATTTCAGCAGCGGAGAGAAGTTGATGAAAGTTACTTTGGAGCGAGAAGAGTTCGAGGTAAGAGGGGTTGTGGAGCATCAGGGGAAACGAAAGTATTTGGTATGAAAAAGCGAGAGGACAAAGTATATACGCAGATTACAGCGACGAATGGAAAGCATATGATGGTCTAGTGAACGAAGGATACAGAAGGCATTATCGAGTGAAGCACAGTGGCGATGTTTTTGCTAACGGGAGGGCGCATGTGAACGGAGTAG
>JAIRMS010000009.1 GCA_031258475.1 Holosporaceae bacterium | reverse complement strand
TGCTCATGCCTTATGATCTTGACGCGCCTATCTTTCGCGGCGTATTCCCGGAGGATCAGCCAACAGTTGTCCGGAGAGGCGTCGTCAATGCATATGACTTCTATGTCTTGCAGGCTTTGTCCCAGTATCGAGTCCAGGCATTCTCTCAGAAAACGCTCCGTCTTGTACACTGGTACGATAACGGAAACCAAAGGCACGGCAGAGGCTCTCGCCGACAGCATCATCAATAAAACCATCATAACGCGGAATATTTTCATTACGCACGCCTTATTTTTTTCATTTTTTCAGAAAAATTTCTCCGTCTTGTGATACAACAAACAGCTCGGATACATCGTGCTCAAAAACCTCGAAGGGTGGAATCTCGCCACAACCTCTGGTGGAGCTACGGGGATTCGAACCCCGTACCCCTACAATGCCATTGTAGTGCTCTACCAAATGAGCTATAGCCCCACGTCCCACCAAAGATGCAACAGGTTTGTTTTTTTTTCAAGTAAAATCTATGCTGCCATTTGCGCAGAGCTCAACCTTTCACGGCGTTTAGGAAATCCAGCCAGACTTCTCTCTTTTGCGATGGGGAGCGCAGCAGATATGCCGGGTGAAAAGTCGGAATGATTTTTGCGGAAATTCCATCGATTCGCGTCCATTTTCCGCGCAGTTGCACGATTCCCTGGGAGGTTTGTAGCAATGCTTTCGTGGCCGTTCCTCCAAGGCATATAACCACTTTTGGATTAATCAGCGAAATGTGCTTCAAAACATAGGGGCGAAACAGTTCTATCTCCTGATTGGTCGGAGTTCGGTTGCCCGGGGGTCTCCAGGGCAGGATATTTGTGATATATACCTTGGTTCTGTCCAATCCGACGGAGGCAAGGATCTTATCCAACAGCTGCCCGCTTTGTCCCACGAAGGGAACACCCTGTCGATCTTCTTCGGCCCCGGGCGCTTCCCCAAGCAATAGTATATCGGCGTTTTCATTGCCCACTCCGAAGACCATATTGAGAGCGCATTTTTTTATGGGAGTATCTATCTTTGAGATTATTTCCCTTAGTTCGGTTAGGGTTGAAATTTCTTTTTTTGTTTCCTGCTGAACAGAACGCGTATTGGAGGTAACATCAGACACTCCAGCATCCGAGAACCATTCCAAAATCTGATATAACTCCTGCCTGTTCATTTATCTTCTCGCCAGGGCATTTTCCATTAATTTTTTTGTATTGTCGAGTCCGTAGAGAGCGATAAAAGATCCCATGCGTGGGCCGTCTTCCTGTCCTAGTAAATTGCGATACAGGGCGTTGAACCATGACTTTAGATCCTGGGAATAGTGCTTTTTCCCCACCTCAAATACGATTTTTTGAATTTCGTCGCCGGGACTCGTTCCGGTTAATCTATTCAATTCGTCGAGCAGATCACCCAGGGATTTTCTTTCCAAATCCGTTGGAATCGGATACTTTTTTCTGGATTTTACAAAATCTCGATAATAACTAATGGCGTGACGCACGAGCCTATTCAGGAATGGCATGGTTTCCGGAGAAGCACTGGTCATATATTTTTTGATAAATCCCCAGAGAACGTCCTCGTCGTCAGTATTGCATACACTTACCAGATTCAACAAAAGGGAAAACGATATTTCGGCTTCCGGTTTTGGTGGATTTCCGTTGTGAATATGCCACGCTGGATTGTTAACCTGTTTCTCTGGTTCTTGATTTTCAAAATCGCGCAGATGCGCAGTGTAATCGTCGATTTGCCTTGGAATAACGTCGAAACATAATCTTTTCGCGCTTTTTGGTGAAGCAAACATGAAATTAGCCAGACTTTCCCGGGGGGCATACTCTAACCATTCCTCAACACCAAGTCCATTTCCCTTTGATTTTGATATTTTTTTGCCTTCTTCATCCAGAAATAGCTCGTAGTTAAATCCATCCGGAGGAGTTCCGCCAAGAATTCTGCAGATTTTACTCGATAACATTACCGAATCTATGAGATCTTTTCCCGCCATCTCATAGTCGACGTCGAAAGCCGTCCAGCGGGCTGCCCAGTCCACTTTCCATTGCAGCTTGCAGTTGCCATCGATCACCGGGAGTTCCGTCAGACTGCCGTCCTCATCTCTGAAAACGACGATTCCTTCGTCGACTCCGTATTCCTCAATTTTTACCTGAAGAACCCGACCTGTTTTGGGAGAAATTGGCAGAAACGGACTATAGGTGGAGGCTCTTTCTTCCCGCAGGCTAGCCAGCATAACTTCTAGAATTTCCCCGTGTCGCGCGAGAACTTTCAGCAGCACTTCGTTGAAAAGCCCTTTTTTATAGCAATCTGTGGCGCTTTGAAACTCGTACCTGAACCCAAATGAATCCAAAAATTCCATTAATTTATGGTTGTTATGATGGCCAAAACTTTGATGACATCCAAATGGATCGACGACGTTTGTGAGCGGAAATCCGATGTACTTGGCAACCTCGTCTCTATTGGGAATGTTATCTGGCACTTTGCGCAACCCATCTCGATCGTCGGAGAATGCATAGAGTTTGGTTTGCATTCCGGTTAGATGTTCAAACGCTTGTCGCACATAGGTCGTGCGGGCAACCTCGCCAAAAGTGCCGATATGGGGCAATCCCGATGGTCCGTAGCCGGTTTCGAATAGGGCGTACCCCTTTTCCTTCACATTTTTTCGAGACAACAGCTTGCGCGCTTCCTCAAACGGCCAGGATTTTGCGTTTTCATAGACGCTCACATCGGATTCTTTCATTATTTTTCCTTTAAATAGGCGATTGAATTATATGTCCAACAAAATGGAGAATCTAGGTTTTTGCGAAACTTGGAGAAAAGTATGCACCGTATTCTTTCAATTTATCATATAGGGATGCTCGTTTGTTTTGCCATGACGCTGGGCAAACGGTTAATGAATCCATTTTCTTCAAAAAATAAACGTGATACATTGTTTCAGATTTTTGTTTTTATTGGATACTATGCATGATGTAAAACGAATAAGAGAGGATTCTGCATCTTTTGATAGGGCGATGCTGAGTAGGAATTCACGTCCTGTGTCTTCGATTGTTGTTGATATAGATTTAAAAAGAAGGGAAGCGGCGGTGAAATTGCAGCAGATGCAGTCCAGGCGCAACGAGATCGCGTCTCTTATTGGCAAAGCAAGAGTCGACAGGGAAGATGTTACGTCGTTGGAGAAAGAAGCCTCTGGCATAAAACAAACAATTCCTGCGCTGGAGAAGGAAGAGGCAGCTTTGTCCGATCAGTTGAATGAGATCCTGTCTTCGATTCCTAACATTCCGCTTGCAGACGTTCCCGTTGGAGCAGACGAGACGGCAAATGTGTGCCTAAGAACCGTCGGAGAACTTCCCCAATTCGATTTCCAGCCAAAACCTCATTACGGCATTGGGGAAGAGCTTGGAATGATCGATTTTTCGAGTGCAGCAAAGATTTCCGGCAGCAGGTTTACGATTTTGTGGAATCAAATCGCTCAACTTGAACGCGCATTAAAGAATTTCATGTTGGATACTCATGTTCGTGAATTCGGGTATGTGGAAGTGGGAGTTCCGTTTCTCGTAAATCAAAAATGCATGTTTGGAACGGGGCAGCTGCCGAAGTTTGCGGAGGATTCTTTTTCTACGACGGACGGTAGATGGCTAATTCCAACGGCAGAAGTTCCGCTTACCAACATGGTTCGTGAGATGATTATTCCCACGGAGAAATTACCGTTGAGAATGACAGCCTATTCCGCCTGTTTTCGCTCCGAGGCCGGAGCGGCCGGTCGTGACAGTCGCGGCATGATTCGCAATCATCAATTTTCGAAAGTGGAGCTTGTGAGCGTTGTCCATCCCTCCAGGGGAGAGGAAGAATTGGAACGTATGATCAGCGCGGCAGAAAATATTTTAAAGAAATTGAAACTTCCATATCGAGTGATATTATTATCCACGGGAGATATGGGATTTTCAGCTGAAAAAACCTACGATTTGGAGGTTTGGATTCCCAGTGAAAACGTTTACCGGGAAATTTCGAGTTGTTCTCTGTGCGGGCAATTCCAGGCGAGAAGAATGAACGCTCGGTACAAAGATAAATCCGGAAAAGGATTTGTTTCGACTCTGAACGGATCAGGGCTAGCGATAGGAAGAACGATAGTCGCTATTTTGGAGAATTATCAACTTGCTAACGGAAAAGTGATAATTCCTGAGGCGTTGATACCGTATATGAATGGTGTAAAGGAGCTTAGTAAAAATGGTCAGTAAATCTGCTCTATCTGGATTGAGAATTTTAATTGTAAACGACGATAGTATTAATTCCAGCGGCATAAAGGCCCTGGAGCGAATTGCCAACTCCATTACCCCGGACGTGTGGATAGTCGCTCCGGAAGTGGGGCAAAGCGGAAAGGGATTTTCCATTACTTTTGACTCTATTTTGCGCATTAATGAATTTTCTCCAAGGAAGTTTTCCGTCTCCGGTACGCCGGCGGATAGCGTCTTTATTGCTCTCGGGAAGATCCTTGGCGATAAAAAACCAGATCTTGTGCTGTCCGGGATAAATCATGGAGCCAACGTGGCAGACTTTATCGGGATGTCAGGAACCGTTGGAGCGGCTTTTGCCGCCGCTTCACAGGGGATAAAATCAATCGCCATCAGCCAGCACTTTACAAAAGAAAATCCTACAAAATTCCCGCTGGTAGATCACTTTTTGCCGACCATAATTAAGAAATTAATGTCGATTTCGTGGCCAGATCGTGTGTGCATGAACGTTAATTTTCCCGAGGCTTCGTTTGGAGACGTGAAAGGTATTAAAATCGCTAATCAAGGACAGCTAGATGCCACATGGAACGTTCACGAAAGAAGTGACATCGTGGGTCGTCCATACTATTGGATACATGCAACATATAAACGCAAACGGGAAGAAAATTCGGATGTGGTGCTTGTGGAAAAAGAAAATTGTATTACTATAACGCCGTTGCAGAGCAAGCATGAGTTTCCGGAGTATATTAGTAAGTTGGAGGAATTGTTCGCGCCAAATGCATAAAATAATATATATGGGTGTTCTGACACTCTCAATTGTCGGGTGCGGGAGAGATCACCTATCTCCGGTTGATATAAAGATTGACGAGGATATGGGATACACGGCTATCGGAGATGTCGCCACCGAAGCTACCCATGTGGTTTCAGGGGGAGAGACATTATTCGACGTTGCCAATAAATACAACATTGATCCGATTAATTTAGCAAAAATAAATAGCATCAGGTCACCGTACAGAGTAAGAAATGGCCAGGTTCTTCGATTGCCAATGGAAAATTTTCCCGCGCCAGTTGAAAAAGCAGATGAAGCGACCAATGAATTGCCTGAAGAAGACGCAAGGAAACAACTAGAAAAGGAACTTGACGACGAATTTGCCGGAGTAATGTCGACAAAAAACAAGGCTTCCACAGGTAAAGCGACTGGAACCACTTTTAACGATCAGGAGAATCTTTTATCAACGCCGAAGATAAATAAAAATGCGGTGGGAAAGCCCACGACCGGTGCGACGACCGCCAAAGTTAAACCTCCGGTTTCGTCTTCCGGCAGAATGATTTATCCAACAAAAGGAAAGATTGTTTCGGGATTTGGTGACGTTAAGGAGGGAATTTCCAACGACGGAGTTAATATAAAGGCGGCGCTCGGTTCGCCGGTTAAAGCGGCTGCTGACGGCGATGTGATATATGCTGGAAATAAACTGGAAGAGTTTGGGAATACGGTTATTGTTCAACACGATAATAATCTAATAACGTCGTACGCTCATCTAAAGGATATGAAGGTTAAAAATGGACAAAGCGTTAGTGCAGGAGACGTTATTGGATCGGTGGGAAAAACCGGAGACGTTGCGGAGCCTCAATTGCATTTTGAAGTTTTAAAGAACAAAAAGCCGGTAAATCCGGTCGATTATTTGCCTAGGTAAATTGAGGAGGAAACGCTATGCAGGCACAAACAACAGCAACGACTTCAGCCGGCTCGGTCGGTCAATCGCCGCCCGGAGTACTAGGATCGTTAACTCCAATTATGCTAATGGTGCTGGTGTTTTATTTTCTTATTATGCGCCCTCAGCAAAAACGGGAAGCCAAAAGGCGTGATCTTGTAAATTCCATCAAAAAAGGAGATAAGATACTCACGACCAGCGGTGTTATAGGGATTTTGCATAAAGTAATTAGCGAAAAAGAAATCTCTGTGGAAATTTCGGAAGGCGTGCGCATTCGAATGCTGAAAAATTCGATTGCCGATGTGCTGGAAAAGGGTTCGGATTTAGGAAAAGAAGAAACCGAAGCTTCTATCTCGAATTCGAAAACGCCTGCGAAAATTCCGGCAAATGGAAAAGTGTCACATAAAAAATAAATCGGGAGGACCACAATGAATTTTCCAAGATGGAAAGAAATACTTATAGCGTGCGTTTGTGCGTTTGGTGTCTTATTTGCTTTACCAAATTTTCTTCCACAGAGCTTTTTGAATAAACTTCCAGATTGGGCGCCAAATAAAAAGGTAAGTCTCGGATTGGATTTGCGTGGTGGAGCTCATCTTCTGCTGGAAGTTGATCTGGATAGCGTTAAGAATGATTATCTCAATCAGATTTTGGACATGGCAAGAAGCGTTCTACGGAAAGAATCGATTCAGTACGCTTCTAATTTCCCAAGAACCGTAGCAAAAGATCAGAACAAAGTGGAATTCGACCTCAAAGATACCGCCAAAGTTGGAAAAGCGAAGGCATCCCTCACATCCATCGATTCTGATTTCAAAGTGGAAATCGTCGGAGCTCATGTAACAATGACTCCCACCGAAGAAGCGATTCAAAAAAGAAAATTTGACGCCGTCGAGCGTTCCATCGAAATTGTGCGTAAAAGAGTCGATGAAACCGGAACCCGCGAGGCCAATATTCAAAGGCAGGGAAACGATCGCATTCTGTTGCAAATTCCTGGATTGCAGGACCCTTCACACGTGAAAGAATTACTGGGACGCACTGCAAAAATGACGTTTAGGCTTGTGGATGAGAAAGCTCCTGAAATTACGGATCGCAAAAATACCGTGGCTCCCATCGGAAGCATATATCTCGAGTCGTCGGAAAGCGGAAAATTCATCGCCGTGAAAAAACAGGTGTTGGTCGGAGGAGAAACCCTGGTTGACGCTGGATTGGGTTACGATGAATATAATCGTCCGGAAGTTAGCTTCAAATTCAATAAAATTGGCGCGAAAAAATTTGGAGACGCCACCAAAGAAAACGTTGGGAAGAGGTTTGCAATTGTCCTGGACAACGAAATAATAAGTGCTCCGGTAATCCAAACTCCCATAACCGGTGGATCTGGCAGAATAACCGGAGATTTTTCGGTTGAAAGAGCCCGTGATCTCGCTCTGTTGCTGCGAGCCGGAGCTCTGCCTGCTCCACTGAGTGTAATAGAAGAAAAAACGGTGGGGCCGGATCTTGGCGCTGATTCCATTCGTTCAGGAATAGTAGCAACACTTCTCTCTGGACTTTTCGTGCTTGTATTTATGTACCTGTGGTACTCTTCGTTTGGATTGATAGCCAACATTGCCGTCATCGTAAATCTTATTTTGTTGATAGCTGGGCTATCCTGTCTGCAGGCGACGCTAACGCTTCCCGGTATCGCCGGAATAGCCCTGACAGTGGGCATGGCCGTGGATGCCAACGTTTTAATAAACGAGAGGATAAAAGAATATCTGCGCAAGGGAGAAAAATGGATTAAGGCCGTTGAAGCCGGGTATGATTTGGCTCTAAGTTCGATCGTTGATACAAATCTCAATACGATAATAGGAATGATGTGTTTATATCAATTCGGGACAGGGCCCGTGAAGGGATTCGCCATTACTACGATTCTTGGTACAGTGATCTCGTTTTTCACATCCACGACCCTGACAAGATATATAGTCTCGACTTTAATGAGGCTAAAGTATCCAGTTTCCATACCAATGTAAGAAAGGATCTCCCATGGAATTTTACAAACTAATACCTCACGACACAAAGATTGATTTCGTCAGATATCGGCGTTTTACATACGCGTTTTCGATAATTGCGACATTAATAAGCATATTAGCGTTCGTTTCTCACGGTCTGAATTTTGGAATAGATTTTCGTGGCGGTTTTGTCATGGAAATAAGAGCTCCACAGGAAGTGGATTTGGGGGCGATGAGAGAGAATCTCACCAAATTGGATATAGGCGAAGTATATCTGCAGGAATTTGGATCTAAAAACGACGTTCTGATAAGAATTCCAAGTTCCGGAGAAAGCCAAAACGAGCAGAATCTATCCCTGGAAAAGGTCAAAGCCACATTGGGCGATAACATAGAGTACAGAAAAATTGAGAAAATCGGACCAAAAGTCGGGAGCGAGCTAGTGCACGACGCGATGCTGGCCGTTGTAATATCGCTGTTGGCCATCCTGCTTTATATATGGATACGCTTCGAGTGGCAGTTTGCAATTTGTGGAGTTATAGCCCTTGCGCATGATTGCATAGTTCTGATGGGACTTTATTCGATATGTCATTACTTTGAATTTAATGTAAACTCCATTGTGGCTCTGCTTATGACGGCCTGTTATTCCATTCATGATACCGTCGTCATTTTTGATAGGGTTCGGGAAGATATGATGGTGTATCGAAGTTTAACCGTTGCTGAGCTTCTGAATAAGGCGATGAATGAGACTCTGTCGAGGACGGTTCTTACTTCTCTTACGACCGTTTTGTCGCTACTGGCTCTGTGTTTTTTTGGCGGAAAGGTCATTTTCGATTTTTGCTTTCCGATTTTGTTTGGACTAATGTTCGGGACTTTTTCTTCGATATGTCTCTCCGTTCCGCTGCTTTTATTCACCGGCATAAGGATCGATGGAAAAGATCTTGAGCTTGGACTGGACAGGGGAAAAATTTAACAATGAAACCCGTTATCGCCATAGACGGCCCATCCGGTAGTGGTAAGGGTACCATATCTCGTCTGCTGGCAGATCGTTTGGGATTCGCGTATTTAGATACTGGAATGCTCTATCGGGCTATCGCCCATAAAAAAACTAGTTTTGACGAGATCGTGAATTTATCCATTCATGATCTTCTGAAGACCATAAAGGAAATTCCGGAGGAAATTCTAAGATCTGAAGAAGGCAGCATCGCCGCTTCCAATATTGCAAAACTACCTCATATTCGAGAAATTTTAACAAAATTACAGCGTGATTTCGCCAGAAATCCCGGCGAAGAATACAAAGGTTCCGTTCTGGATGGCCGTGATATCGCCACGGCGGTCGTTCCCAACGCCGATTGTAAAATATTTATCACGGCGAGTCTGGAAGTGCGTGCCGCCCGTCGCTTTGAATCCCTGAAAGAGGCCGATCCTCGAATTACATACGAGGATGTTTACAACAACATGAAAGCGAGAGACGAGCAGGACAAATCCAGAAAAACGGCTCCGCTGAGCTTTAACGAAAGCTATACGCTCCTTGACACTTCCAATGATTCAATAGAAGAATCTTTGGAAAAGGCAATTACCTGTGTGATGCAGTGCCTGCGATAACACAGCCTGGATTAAAATAACTGTCCAAATTATGCTTTAGGCGCTGTTACACAAGATGATTTTTGTAAAATAGACCTTCTGCGAAAGTAGCAAGAGCTTAAAAAGTTAAAAAGAAAGAGTGAAACTCAAGCGTTTTAATTATGAGGTAAAAATGCTGAGTTTCAAGAGATTGTGCAATCAAAGGGTAAATTTTACAAGACTGACCGGCGTAAAAGTTGAAGAATTTCGGGAAATTGTTGCAATAGTTCGGTTGGAGTGGGATAAGTTGCAGAGTCAGAAAAAGGTATCAGGCCGGAATTCTCACCTAAAAACGTTGGAAGACGAGGTTTTGTTGGTTCTGATTTACTATCGCTTTTATGTGCCCCATGAGTTTCTCGGATATCTGTTTAACCTTGATAATTCAAATATTTGTCGGCATTTGCAGAAAGTGGAACCGCTTTTTGCGAAGAATCTCGGTATCAAAAAGGATAGAAGTTTATGTAGTTACCTGGGAGGGTAAGACACCCTCGCCTTTAGGCGAAGACTTTAGTATAATAAGAACATGGAGTACAGAAGAAGTAGTCACGGTTTGTGTGATCTAAAGTATCACCTGGTATTTTGCACGAAATACAGATACCGAGTGCTAACAGGAATAGTAGCAATGAGAACAAGAGAATTAATACGAGAAGTATGTACGGCAAACGATGTTACAATTGTGAGTGGTGGATTAAGTCCAGACCATGTACATCTGTTGTTGTCAATACCCCCGAGCATGTCAGTATCAAAGATAATACAATACATTAAAGGAAAAAGTAGCAGAAAATTACAACAAGAATTTGAGGTATTGAAAAAAAGATATTGGTGGCAACATCTGTGGGCCAGAGGATATTTTGTTGTAACGGTTGGAAATGTAAATGAGGAAGAAGTGCAAAAATACATGGAGAATCAAGAAATGCACCACTCTGAAGACAATTTTAGAATTTCGGAATTCTGAGTTTACTCTTAACTACCGCTTTGCAAGCGTATCCCAAACCACCGGCTTTAGCCGGTTGTAATTGATTCACCGTAATGCAATGTGTGACCCAAGCCCTCTGATACAGAGGATGTTGCGGATTGTAATATGTCTTAAATCCAGACAAAATTTTATGTGATTATTGTTGTTTTCACATTTCCCCCCCCCCCCCAAAAAACCTCTCTCCATTCTCCGTTTTTACTCCTCCGGAGAATCAAAGAGAATCGCCACAAATTTGTTGAAAATTGAGTGTGTTTTGGTGCTGGTTGCACTGTTGTCAAGATTGATTCGGAGAGAGAAGATGGTTGAGTATGTAAGTGACTGAAAAGCATCGAGCATGTAGCCGATTGGCGAATGATAACGTGATTTTAACGACATCCAAAAAAGCAAAAAGGGTGGTAAGTGAATGTTGGCATTTCGTGGATTTTGGTTCAGGAAATAAATCGGATGCAGGTGGATGTTTTTCATTTTTTGTTAAAACTTTTAGAATATTATGATCGTAAGCTAGAATATGAGAGAAAGATGAAGAATTTCTGTGTAGGATACAATGCCTTAATATTATGTGTTTGTAGTACTCTATCAATGGAAACATCACTTGCGATGAGACCAACTCTAAGCAGCATTAGAGCAGGGATTATGTCTACTAAAATTAAAAGAAACGCAAAACCAGCTGATATAGCTACCGATGTTGCGAAAATCGTAACTGAAGCTAAGCTTAGGCATACCGTAGACGATTTACGATATTTTATGTTCGAATTGGCGGTTCAGTTGTGTGATCGACATATGCCTTCAATACCTCCGGATGCTGTAGCAGATGCAGTTATGCAAATCGCAGATGGAGTTGGATTACCTCTTGATCCAGGCAATTTGTCGCGTATATTCAAGCTGGTGATTCGGTTATATAATCGACACATACAAGGTGATATACAGTCTGATGTTGCAGCAGCTGCAGTTATGCGAATTGCAGAAATAACTAAAATTAAAATTAATTCTGGACAAATGTTCGATATTGCAATTCAGTTGTATGAGCGGCACTTGCCGCAGGGAGTCATACCTCCAGAAGCTGTTGCAGCTGCAGTTAATCAGATCGCAACAATAGTTAAATTTAAACCTCAAGATCCTTCGATAATAGCGGACGCAATAACAGAAATACAGGAAAAAATAATAACGGATTGTACTGCAACTTCAGAAGCATTTAAGGCAGCTGTATTTAAGAGACAATTCCTGTTTAGGCCAGCATTAAGTTCAACATCTGCCCAGATAACATTTAAAAGCAAGCAAGTAAGTATTTTACTGATAAGAGATTTTTTGAGCCTTGCTTATCATAAAGATCTTCAGGCACTTGCTGATGATATAAGTACTATCAATTTCTCGAAAGTACTGGAATCTGGCGAAACTCAAACGAATATACTGAGCGCTCAATCGGCTTATCGCAAGAAAAAACAATTAAAACAGGATCTCGGTAATGAAATCAAAGAGCTTATATGCGCTGCCTATGCAGTTCCGTTCGGACAAAGTCCTGATTTAGATACTGTTTTAAAGAGAACCGATGAATTTGTTTTACGATTTAGTCCTGATAATGTACTGCGACGTGTGAGTGAGTTTAATAGAAGTCAACTTGAGGCAAAGAATGCGTATGTCTTCCTTCTTGTTTTTGATCAGTACTGGGATAGGCCGGAAATGAGCCATATGTTTAGATTGCACGTCGAGTACCCTGGATTTAATCTTGGTAAGCACGAGTCGCGTTTTGTATTTGCGAGCCCTATAGATCTTGGAGTAGATTCGCAACTTATCTTCACTAGCTTGCTGATTACAGAAAGCGTCCTAAATTTTGAACCGAGTCATCTTATCGGTGGCCTTAGTATCGATAAAAACCCGTTCGATAAACTGCCAGTGTATTGTATAGTTGACGATCGGCTTACATTAAGCGACGTAACTCTTAAAAAGGACAGAGGAACAGTAAAGCATCCGTTTGTTGAGTTTCAAACATTTCCACTGAGCATGCTGCTGTTCAAATCAGATGCATCATGCTTTGGTTGAAAATCTCATGACGACAGAGCCTAATAATTCCGGCATCTTGCATGAGTTCGGAAATTTTCGCATCGCTGTATTTTATAATTGCGATTGGATCGAAATTATCAAAAACTTTTCTCATATGATCGCGTTTTTTGAGGATAAGCTCCCAGCTCAGCCCGCAGGATTTCCCCTCCAAAATCAGCATTTCGAACAGTCTCCGATCGTCATGTAGAGGCTTACCCCATTCCTCATCATGATATTTCTGCATCAATTCGCTTGAATTCGCCCAACTACACCTTTGGGTCATTTTTTATATCCTTGAAATTACAAATTTGCAATAAAAAATCACCGGCTAATATAACATATGTGGCTATTTTATTCAGAAAAATAAATGCTTAGCCGTACCGTTTGTTCCTATGGTTTCTGTTTTTTGCGGGATGGGTAGGAGATGTACAAAACCAGAGCAGTGCGCTTTTGGAAGATGTTTTTGATGCTATTTTTCTGAAATGCCAGATGGCGTCCCCTAGGGAATTCGAATCCCTGTTATCGCCGTGAGAGGGCGACGTCCTAGACCACTAGACGAAGGGGACAAAACGGGAGAATGCTATACTATTGTCGATCTAGAATCAATTGATTTTATGGAAGATGGATTGCGCGCTCAGGGCGATTCCCCAGGCATTTAAGGTTTTCGTCATTTTTTCGATAAAAGTCTCAAAGTTCAGTAGATTTAGTCTGATGGAGGTTTTGATGTTTGAGACTTTTTCAAAGCGTAGAAAATTCAAATACCTCATATTTCCGCTTTTCAATTCTGCCATGGATTTTGTCGATTTTGTCTTCGTAACTTTCAAGCGGCTTTTGTATTATACTGCCATGTTCCAGTTGATTCTTAAGCATTTTTTGATTGCGTAATCAGGATCGCTCCGGCCTTTTCTGCTAATTCGAAAGTTTTTTTGGCAATGCAAGGCGTCAGCCGTAACAATTTTGTCATGCAAATTAAGATCCTGCAAAAGCTTCTCAAATGACGGAATTTCGTGATCTTTCTCGGTGCTTAGAGGAATATGCGCCAAAACTATTCCCACTAACTTCGAAAACGCCTCAAAAACACGAACAGGATGCTTGAAATCGCTGCCCCTCAGAGCTTTCCCAGCAAAACAAATTTGCCGACCTTCAACCAATGATTCCTTCTTCGACGCATCTTCGCGAAAAACTTTCTCTATATTCTTCACTATCAATGCGGGTTAGAATCTTCCAAATCGCCGAATGGGTCGGATAACGACGACATTTCAACTTGAAAAAAACTCTTCTTCTCAAAATGAGACATTATAAAAAGATATATCTCCTTGTAATTTTGCGCTCCGCTAATTACCGCAGAGCAAACGTAAGAATATATTCCAATTTGTACTCCCTGCCGTTCGATGTCCGCGAATCCCTTACTTTTCGAAACATCTCAACTATCGATAATTCCATACAATACTCCATCATATCATGTGACTATAC
>JAIRMS010000069.1 GCA_031258475.1 Holosporaceae bacterium | reverse complement strand
AGTGAAGAGATTCAAAAATATATAGAAAATCAGGAAATGCATCATATATTAGGAGATTTTAAAATATCAGAGTTCTGAACATTTATGTTTTAAATCTGCTTCGTAAGCGTACTTCCATATTTTCGCCTTCAGGCAAAAGTAATTGATTTTCTTAAATCGATCACGATGGCAATCTAGTGCAAATATTCCCGTGCGTCAATATATTTTTTATACAATGAACAGATTTTTTTGCCGATTACGTTGGGATTATTTCATAAATATAGAAATTACCCACCTTCAAAAAGCCTAAAAACCAACGTTTTATTCTTGGAATTTCTACGTTTGTGGGGGCATTCCACCATTCTTACACAGTGCATCAGAGCCATTCATATTCTACGTTCAGTAGACAATCCCAGTTTTAAACGCCTCCAACTATCATTTCATCTATGAACAAAGTTGGGGCGTCTATTCCAGATTCCATTTTCAAATCGGAAGCTATGTTGCAATGTGAAAACATGTCTATGAAGCTTCCGGCGATGGTGATTTCGTTGACCGGATACGATATTTCACCGTTTTCGATCCAGAATCCAACTGCGCCCTGGCTGTAGTTTCCGGTAACGAGGTTTAGTCCGTTTCCGAGTACTTCCGTCACATACAGTCCGTTTTTTATGGATTTTAGAAGATCTTGAAAAGACTCGCGACCATTTTCAATAAAAATGTTGTTCGGAGATACGCCTTCGAAGCCCACAGCGTTGCCCGTGGATTTCATATTAAGACGGTTCGCGTATTTTGTGTTCAATAAAAATGAACTGAGCACGCCGTCCTTTACGATGATTGAGTCTGAGCACTCCAGTCCATCCGAATCAAAAGGGCGCGACCTTATTCCCCGGGAAATTGAACTCCTGTCCGTGATGTTTAGGCAATCGCTGAAAATTTTTTTTGATAATTTATCTTTTAAAAAGCTGATACCTTTGGCCACGGACGCGCCGTTTATGGCTTCGACGAAACTGCCCAGTAATTGTCGAGAAACTTCTCGATCAAAAACCACCGGGACTTTGCAGGACGGAATTTTTTTCGCTCCGAGTTTCTTCAGGGTTCTTTCGGCAGATTTTTTGGCAATTTGCTCCGGACTTTTGAGATCGGACCAGTGGACAGCCTCGGAGAAATCATAGGATCTTTCCAAAAAATTATTTTTTTCCGCCAGGGTTATGATGGAAATCTGGTTGTAAGTTTTTTCATAGTCGGCAAAAAAATCATCGTCTTTCACCAACGTGACTCTGGAGCGAGAACGACTGGCCGTCGCGCCCTCGGAATTAGTAATTCCGTCGATTTGAAGGGCCATTGACTCGCACTCCATGGCGGAGGAGATCAGCTCGTCGGGGGACAGCTCCTGATCGTCGCAGATATCCATTTTTTTGAAATTTTTACATAACTCGCCGTTATCTGGACGAAATTTTACGGTTTCTTCCGGAGAGTTTTTTGCGGCAAAAACGGCTTTTTCAATGAAGGATTCTTTCTTTAATTCATCTAAATTATCAGTCGTGATTACGGCGCTTCTGTTTCCAATGGAAACGCGTGTGCTCAAATCAATCACGTTCGCCTGCTCGACTTTTTCTAGCTTTACAAGACGCGTCGAGACGGAAATGGAATCACTTTCTCTGCATAAAATATCGACGTGATCGACTCCGGCTTTTTTTGCTCGTCGAATAACATCCATTAGAATCTCTCTATCCATGATTATATCTCCATTGTGGCTTGAATGATTTCGTCCGAGTCGTTAATTTTTCCGTCTTTCACCATCAGCGATACGAAATTAAACATGTTCCGTGCAAATAATTGGCTAGAATCATGTGCCACCCGCGCGGCAAGATCTGCATAGCCGATAATGACGACTTTTTCGGTGCGAACTATTTTGTCTTTTTCGGATAGTTCACAATTTCCTCCGATTTCCGTGGACATATCGACGATTACAGCTCCGGCTGGCATGGACCGCACCATTTCTTTAGTAACTAATCTTGGGGCCGGCTTGCCGGGTATCTGAGCAGTTGTAATGACTATATCCATTTTGGAAATCGCCTGGGAAAGCTTTTCAGCCTGACGTTTTTTGTAATCGTCGTCCATTTCTTTGGCGTAGCCGCCAGAAGTTTCTCCGTCGTTCGTATTTTCCACTTTGACGAAGGTGGCGCCAAGACTTTCGACCTGTTCTTTTACGACGGAACGAACATCAAACACGGAAACGACCGCGCCCAATCTTTTGGCCGTGGCGACGGCCTGCAGTCCGGCGACTCCAGCTCCAAGAATCAGAACTTTTGCCGGACGAACCGTGCCGGCGGCCGTCATCATTAGCGGAACGACGCGACGATACTCTATCAAAGCCTCAAGAACGGCTCTGTACCCGGCGATGCTCGCCTGCGAAGATAGAACATCCATGGATTGCGCCCGGGTAATTCTCGGAATCTTTTCCAATGCACATAGATTAATCCCATTTTTTTTCATCTGTTCCAGAACTTTTTTATTTTGAAACGATGACAGTAGAGCGATTAGGTACGATCCAGATTTGATTTTTAATTCTTTTTCGAAAGAAGGCTTAACACAGAGATACAAATCTGCCTCTGGAACGGATTTTTCCTTCCCAATCGACGCGCCGATGGCCAAATATTCGTCGTCGCAGAATCCTGCGGAGGCTCCGATATTTTGTGGAACGACGACTTCAAAACCAAGATTTATGTACTTTTTCGCAGTTTCCGGAGTGATGGCGATTCTCTTTTCTTTTTCGTCTATTATCGCACTAATTCTCACGTTGCGTCCCTTTCGATTTTTCCCGCCAGTTCAGTCACCAAATAGTCGCGAGATAGCGGCAATTTCCCGACGTTTATACCACAGAAATACATCTTTAAAAAATGCCCAGTTATCGATAGAGCGGAAAGAATATCATGATCGGAAGGATAATCGTCGTTGAAAATCAAAAATTTCGGAAGAATAAACAGACGATCCTTATACTCTTCTCCGACTTCTCTGGTGGCTGCGCAGCCGGTCCGAGGAGAAACGTAGAACAGATCGTCCGTTTTTCCGGTGACAGCGCATTTGGAAAGATCTAGCCCCAGACCGACTTTCGATAGAAATTTAATCTCGAAAAAAACGTAGTTGGCCAACCAATTCTCCTGAGAAATTGATAAAAGCAATGTCCTCAGAGAATCAAACAATGCCGGGTGAGGCGCTTTTTCCGGAAGTCCCCTGTAGCAAAGGTAACAGGCACTCTCTATGGCGCAAATTCCCATGGAATCGTTGAAAACGTATGTAAAAGGGGAGAAGATATTTTCTATTTTGAACGTTCCAAGCTGCTCTATGGTGCGTCCTCTCCAGAAAACGTCGCTAATATCTCCGAGCTGAACGGACGTTTTTATTCCCTTTATTAAACCGGCCGTCTTTCCAATCGTCCTATTAAATACAGTTACAATTCTGGAGCTTTCCGCAAAAGGCTTCGATGACAAAACGATGCCGTTTTCTCGCCACTGCAATTTTCAATCTCTTTCCTGAGGATGATGTTTATCTTCCAACACAACG
This sequence comes from Holosporaceae bacterium, assembly GCA_031258475.1. Classification (GTDB taxonomy): domain Bacteria; phylum Pseudomonadota; class Alphaproteobacteria; order UBA3830; family UBA3830; genus JAIRMQ01. Next base: position 10,289 of record JAIRMS010000069.1, on the reverse strand, counting down.
TGCAAAAACAAATGTACTTCTCTTTCCAGAAGATGTGATAATTCCTTTCGAGCGGCTTCTCCGATGGCTTTTATTTTTCCACCCCTATGTCCGAGAAATATAACTCTGTGCGCGTCGTTTTTCACGTATATATTTTGGACGATTTTTATACTTCCGTCCGGCTGATCATTATAATCCTCTGTTTTCACAACGCATTTATAGGGTATTTCCTGATGCAGTCTGTGATATATGTGTTCGCGGGTGATTTCGGAGGCGTATTTTTCGAACGACGAGTCGGTAATCTGATCCGCTTCGTATAGCCATTCCCCCTCCGGAACCGCGGATGCAAGATAGTCCAATATTTTGGCCGTGCCGCTTCCGGTTAGGCTTGAAACCATGAATATGTTTTCAAAATTTCTAATTCGCCCCAATGAGTCGGCGATTTCCAGAAGTTTTGGTTTGTGGATCAGATCTATTTTATTCATTACCAGAGAGACTTTTTTATCATCATGAATTTTTTGCAAAAGCTCAACGCTGGTATCAATTTTTTTTTTGCAAACATCGATCACAAAGAGAATTTCCTCTGATTCGCGAAAAGCGTTCCATGCGGTTTTTTCAAGATTTTCGACGCGCCTATTTTTCAGAAATCCCGGAGTGTCCACAAAAATAATCTGACTTTCGCCATGAATGGCTATTCCTAAAATTCTGGACAGGGTGGTTTGCGCTTTTCTTGATACTATTGAAACTTTCTGCCCAACCAGCTGATTAATCAGCGTGGACTTCCCTGCGTTTGTTTCTCCCAGCACCGCCACAAAACCGCATCTTTTCAATTTATTTCCTCTAGTTTTTTTATAAGCTTACTTGCCGCGTCGTGTTCGGCGTTTTTCTTGGAATTGCCACAGCCAACGGCACAGGTCCCACAGGCCGTAACCTCGATTTCAAAAATCGGATCGTGGGCTTCTCCGACCATCTTGATTAATCGATAGATCGGGAGTTTGCAATACTTCGCCTGGGCTATTTCCTGCAGCTGACTCTTGGAATCTTTCTTTTTATAGATCACATTATCGACGTCCTCTTTCCACAGCCTAAAAACAATTTCTTTCGCCGTTTCGAAATCCGAATCCAGAAACACGGCACCCAGAACCGCTTCAAACATGTCTGCAATCGACGAAGAATTCTTACCGTCGGACACGAAAAAATCCCTGGGGATGGAAAAGCAATCTATAATTTTCGTTTTTTTGGACAGGTTAATCAGAAAGTCCGTGCTGGCCAGCGTTGCCATTCTTATGGCAAGATCGCCTTCGTCGTCGTCCGGGAATCTTTCATACAAAAAATAGGACAGCGACAACCCCAGAACGCGATCGCCGAGAAATTCCAATCTTTCAAAATTTCTATCGAGTGTTTTGTCTCCCTTTTTTAAACCAGGATGCGATATTGCGATCTCGGCTGCGTCGGTATGTTTGAATTTGTATCCTATTGCGTCCTGCAGTTTTGCTACGCCATCAAGCGCGGCCATCAGATAATCCTCTGTAACAACCGACTATAGCGTATATTCTGCAACCATAGCCAGAACTCCCAGAGCTTGACTCCATTCGCTATGGAATAGACGGTAAACCATGCGCGTCCCATCAGGTTTTCCTCTGGGACGAATCCCAGTCCAACGCGAGAATCCTTGGAATGATCGCGATTATCTCCCATTACAAAGTAATGTCCCGGCGGAACCGTAACTTCCGGAAAATTATTTGCGAACGAAAACGCCATCTCATTTGTGTAGGCAACGATGTGAGGTGGACTATCCGAAAGTGGCAACTTCTCTTCGTAGAGATTCAGCTCCATAAAATTACGAACATTGGTGTCGTGGTATACCATTTTTTTCTGAAATGTTAGGCTGGCGCATACGCCATTAACCTTAATGATCCCTTTATCCACGCTAACCCTGTCGCCTGGCAGGGCGATCACTCTTTTTATCAGATTTATGTCATTATTTTCTGGATGAACGTCGTCATGGGGATGCTTAAATACAATAACCTCTCCACGCTTTACGTTATTTTTGAACAGCAATCTTCCTGAAAACAAATTAGGACTGAACCAAACGCTATGCTTACTGAAACCGTACCTAAATTTTTCAACAAACGGCATGTCCCCTATTAACAGAGTGGGAACCATGGAACTAGAAGGCACTATGTACCAATCGTAGATGAAAAACCTAAACAGCGAAAAAAAGAAAACGAAAACGACAATAAAACGCAAATCTTCCTTAAATTGCTCTTTTTTGTTCGATTCCTCTTGTTTTTTCGTTTCGCTCAATTCAGTTTGATTTTCCTCGGTGGAACTGTTCATCACTCCTCATCTTTCTGCGTGCGCTCTTGTTTTTCATGACGTTCCTGAGCTTTAATGCTTAGCATAGCCACTGGCCTTGCCTCCAATCTTTTCAGCGAGATAGGCTCGCCGGTTTCTTCGCAATATCCGTATGTGCCGTTTCTTATTTTTTCGAGGGCTTCATTGATCTTATTGACCAATTTGCTGGCCCTCTCCTTGCTGCGCAGCTCGTAGGCCAGGTCAATTTCGGTGGATGCCCTATCGATGGAATCTGTGCAAGTCTTTCCTTCCTCCTGAAGATACTTAATGACTTCTTCCGAATCATTGAGTATATCTTCCTTCCACCTGACCAGCCTGCGCCTAAAATATTCCCTTTGAAAATCATTCATGAACTCTTCTTTTTCGGACGGTTTATAACCGACCGGCAATTCACAAATTTCATGATCCATGTGCTACTCACCTACAAAAAACACTAAGCCAGGACTGTTTTCACTTTATTGACAATTTCCAGGAAGACTTCCTTGTTGTTAACCGCCAACTCAGACAGGATCTTTCTATCGATGGAAATATTTGCTTTATTTAATCCGTGAACGAATTGGGAATATTTCAGCCCCTGCTCTCTAACCGCTGCATTAATCCGCACAATCCAAAGACCGCGCAGATCACGCCTCCTGTTTCGCCGATCTCTGTAGGCGAATTGCATTGATTTCTCGAGCCTTTCGATGGCAGAACGATAGCAATTCTTGGAACGACCGATGAACCCCTTGGAAAGTTTTATAACTTTTTTATGACGCGCGTGTGTTGTTACACCTCTTTTTACTCGTGACATGTCTCACTCCTCATCTGTAGGGCATATACTTGACGACATTTTTCGCGTCGCAGACATTTAAAATCATCGTGCCACGAGCCTGTCTCTTCATTTTCTGTGAACGCTTTCTCAGACCGTGTCTCTTGAAAGCCGGCTGCGCCAACACCATACCGGAAGCCGTAAAACTAAAACGTTTTTTGGCTGCGCTTTTTGTTTTTAATTTAGGCACTTTTCCCTCCATCAACAACAGAAGCCAGGTATACCTACAAACACCCAACTCCCAGGCTAAAACTCCCAGGTAAAACTGGGAAGACTGTACTCGTGCAGTCTACCTATTTGCTTTATCTATTTCAAGCGTTGATTCGCATATTTTTCTCTCGAGTTTTTTCTATTTTGGGACGCTTACCGGAGAAGATCAAAGATTTACATAGCGTATCGGATATACTATAACTTTAAATAGTTATCGTAAGCATTTTTGTTTACGAAATTTGCTTGAGTTATATGAAATTTAGAAACTATGGTGCCGTTTTGAGAATAGGAAGTGGATTTTTTGAGATAGTTCCGGGTGATTGCTGGGACTATGTTCTTTCTGTCACAACCGAGGTTTTTCGCAAAAAACGGCATTTTTTAGAGTTTTTGTGTGTTTTTGTACAAAATTGCGGAGTTAAGAATGTCGAAAAATATGCTGATAGATTCGGCGCATATGGAAGAAATAAGGGTTGCCGTCGTTAATGGAGAAAAATTAGATAAATTTGATTTTGAGATCCCGTCTAAGGCTCAGGTTAAAGGCAATATATACCTGGCTAAAGTGATAAGAGTAGAACCATCTTTGCAGGCGGCGTTTGTCGACTACGGCGGTGAAAGACATGGTTTTTTAAGTTTCAGCGAAATACATTGTGATTATTTTCAGATTCCCGTCGATGATCGACGTGATCTCGAAAATCACATTCAGAGCGCTGTCTCTGCGCTTTTGGCCGAAACATCGGCGGAAGAATTGGATCCCAAAGAAGTTGCCAAGCTTAGATACCAATTCTATAGGCGTTACAAAATTCAGGAAGTGATAAAAAAAAGACAGGTCATATTAGTGCAGGTGGAAAAGGAAGAAAGAGGAAATAAGGGAGCCGCTTTGACGACCTATATCTCTTTAGCCGGCAGGTATTGTGTGCTGATGCCCAATACCGCCAGAGGAAGCGGAATTTCAAGAAAAATAGCCGATCATTCAGATCGCGCAAAATTGAGAAAGATAGTTTCCGATCTTCACGCAGAAAATGGAATGGAAAACGGAAGTACAGTCGTTCGCACAGCCGGCGCCGAGCATTCGAAAATGGAAATTGCAAAGGATTTTGGTTTTCTAAAAAAAATGTGGGATGAAATTAGGGAAACGACGGTGAAATCCACGGCTCCCTGTTTGATACACGAGGAAGCCAACATAATAAAACGGGCGATTAGAGATTTGTATTCGCGCGATGTGGAGTCGATTTTTGTCGAAGGTGAGGAAGGCTACAAAATTGCAAAATCTTTTGCAAAAAAACTCATGCCTGGTCAGGCGAAAAAAGTGAAGCTGTATGAAGATAAAAAACTGCCTCTGTTCGCAAAATTCAAAATCAACGATCAAATAAATCAGATTTATTCCACCAGGGTTGATCTGCCTTCAGGGGGATATTTGATCATCAATACGACGGAAGCTTTGATTTCCATCGATGTAAATTCCGGAAAAGCAACCCGCGAAAGAAATATCTCCGAAATGGCGCTGAAGACCAATCTAGAAGCCGCTGCCGAGATAGCGAGACAATGTCGTTTAAGAGATTTGGCAGGATTGATTGTGGTCGATTTCATCGATATGGGGGAAAAACGGGATAATTCCCAGGTCGAAAAATGTCTACGGGACACTCTGCGGGAAGATAGAGCAAAAATCCAAGTTGGCACCATTAGTAGTTTTGGTCTGCTGGAATTTTCCAGGCAGCGTTTGCGTTCTAGTATAGCGGATGCCAATATGTCCGTCTGTTCTCATTGTAATGGAATAGGATTTGTTTGGTCCAATGAATCGATAGCCATCCAGGTTCTGAGAAAAATAGAGGAAACCTTTGCCGTTCTGAATTTTCCAGAGGTTGTCGTTACTTTGTCCACGAACGTGGCCCTATATCTTATGAATAATAAACGCTCTTTTATTTCAGAGCTGGAGAAACGCACGAACTCGAAGGTACTTTTCAAGATCGACAATTCGATTGCTGTTTCCGATTTTAAAATAGAACAAACGATGCATCCTGTTGCACAGGACGCACCATCATCTGCTACGAAACGACATGTCCACAGCTCTTCTAAAGAGGAGAACGATATTGTTGAAAATAATAGCGCTTCGGACGAAGTATTGGAAAATAAGGAAGAGGATCGCTCCGACGACAGGCATGAATCTTCAAAGGAAGTTGCCTCCTTCCCCTCCATGGACAGGGATAGAAAAAACAGATCCATGAGAAGAAATAGGCATTTTCACAGAAAGAAACAATACGACAATGCAGAACCTGCAGGGAATTCCACCGCAGTTGAAACTGAGACCAACGTTTCGGCGTCAGAAAACAGGAGTTTGCCATCCGAAACCGAGAGCGTGGTAAAGTTTATCGAAGGTCACAATAAAGTGCAGGAAGCGGTTTTTAATTTGCAATCTTCGGAGAAGAAGGAAATAGTGGGGCCGAATAAAAAGGAGAAAACCGGCTGGTGGCAGAAACTTCTCCAAAAAAAAGAAAAAGAAATATTAAATGATTAGAGTTAGATTTGCTCCGTCTCCGACTGGTCTGCTGCACGTCGGAAATATAAGAATCGCCATCCTGAATTACCTCTTCGCAAAAAAGAATAGTGGCAGGTTCATTTTGCGAATAGATGATACTGATCTGGAAAGAGCAACCAAAGAGTCGGAAAATTCCATACTTGAGGATCTAAAATGGCTAAAAATTCAATGGGACGAGTTCTATAGACAGTCTGCAAATTTTGAGAAGTATAAAATCGCAATTGATCATTTGCGAAAAAACGATCGTATCTATCCATGTTATGAAACAAAAGAAGAGCTTTCACTAAAAAGAAAAATTCAAATTTCTGCCGGAATTCCGCCGATTTATGACAGAGCTTCGCTAAAACTCTCCGCAGAGGAACGAAAAAAATTTGAAAACGACGGAGTCCAACCCTATTGGCGCTTTAAATTGGACGACACGCAGTTGATGGAATGGAACGATTTGGTTCACGGAAAGATATCCGTTCCACTCAGCAGCGTTAGCGATCCGATTTTGGCAAAACCTGACGGATCATTCGTTTATACGTTTGCGTCGGTCGTCGACGACATCAATATGGGAATAACCCATATTATTCGCGGTGACGATCACATAACGAACACTGCCGTTCAGATGGATATTTTTAAAGCCCTATCGAGACAACTTCCGGAGTTTGCCCATGTTCCGCTTCTGTCGGCCTACGATGGGCAGGATGTTTCCAAGCGAGCGGAATCTTCGTTGAGTATTACAAACATGAGAGACGCCGGGATCGAGCCCTGGGCAATCTGGTGCGTTTTAGCGACTCTTGGAACGTCGAATAACGCGAACCATAGAGTGGATTTTGAAACGTTATTGGCAGAATTCTCTTTTGGAAAAATGAGCCTATCTTCTCCGAAATTTAATTTAGAGGAAGTAAAACGTTTAACCAGGGCAATAATTTCCGAAAAGTCCTTCGATGAAGTAAGAGATCGTTTGGCAGAGCTAAACCTGAAGAATATTTCCGCGGAGTTTTGGGAAGCGGTCAAGGAAAATCTAAATTCCATTGAGGAAATTGGTTTCTGGGAAAACATTTTATTCAACGAAATCAACTCGATAAAAGAAGATGAAGTTTTCGTTAATCAAATGTTGGAAACACTGAAAGATCCAATCGACTTTGATCAATGGATAAAAGATCTAAAACAAATTTCCGCAAGAAAAGGAAAAGATCTATTTCATCCGATTCGTGTGGTTTTGACCGGGCTTGAGGATGGGCCGGAGTTAGTAAAAATAGCGCGTTTACTTGGGTATAATCGCATAAAATCAAGGATAGAAAATAATCTGAAGGCAGCAAAATGAAAAAATTGCAATTATACAATTCTCTTTCCAATTCATTGGAAGATTTTGTTCCGATTGATTCCGATAATATTCGCATTTATGTTTGCGGTCCGACGGTTTATGCAAGTCCGCATATCGGAAATGCGAGGCCAATGGTAATTTTTGACGTTCTGTTCCGCCTGTTAAAAAAACTATATCCTAAAGTTAGCTACGCAAGAAATATCACAGACGTTGACGATAAGATTAACTCTCGAGCTCGAGATGAAAAAATGTCCATTAAAGAATTAACCGACAAAGTAATAGAAGAATTTCATAAAAATATGGAATTAATAGGAGTGCTTCCCGTAACCCACGAACCGAGAGCCACCTTTCATATTGCGGAAATGTTGGAGATGATACAAAAGCTGATAACCAATGGTTACGCCTATGAAAGTCTTGGGCATGTTTTGTTCCGCGTGAGACGAATGCAAAACTACGGAATGCTTTCCAAGCGAAATCTGGACGAAATGATCGCCGGAAGTCGCGTCGAAGTTGCTCCATACAAGGAAGATCCTCTGGATTTTGTCCTTTGGAAGCCGTCCGAAGAAGGAATTCCGGCCTGGGATAGTCCTTTCGGCAAAGGTCGTCCAGGATGGCACATAGAATGCTCCGCAATGAGCCACAAATATCTAGGGGAGCAATTTGATATTCACGCCGGCGGACAGGATTTAATGTTTCCGCATCATGAAAACGAATTGGCTCAGAATTTTGGCGCGTTCGGACGCGTCATGGCCAATTATTGGATTCATAATGGAATGCTGTTGGTCAATGGACAGAAAATGTCCAAATCACTGGGAAATGTCATTTCGTTGGACGATGCTCTGCAAAAATACGACGGAGAAGTCATTAGATATGTTTTACTATCAACCCATTATCGAAAAACGTTGGATTGGACGGACAACCTCACAGCCCAGGCAAAGCAATCTTTAAACAGATTGTACGGCGCTCTAAAATTGTGCAGCGACGATTCTGAAAAACAGGGAAACGAACAAAGTTTAAGAACGCTGAATGCCCTGTGTGGGAATCTAAATACTCCGTTTGCTCTGCGGGTTTTACATGAAATCGCCGATCAGATCTACAAATCCAGCGATCAAAAAGAAATAAACAAACTTTGCTCATTGTTGAAAAGCGAAGCTGACATCATCGGGCTTTTATCCAGGGAAGCCCACGACTGGTTCACACAAAATAACTCTCTAATTTCAGAAGATGAAATCAAACGGCTGATTGCTGAGCGAAAGAAAGCGAAATCCGAAAAAAATTTCGAGCTCGCCGATAAAATCCGCAGCGATCTCCTGAGCAAAAATATCCAGATAGAAGATACGGCAAACGGAACCGATTGGCGCAACCTCTGATTCAGATCTGACTGTATTGAGTTTGAATAATGTATAGGTTAGAATCCGGTTCATCGGTTGTAGAGAGACAATGAGTTCGTGTCTTAGCTGATGAGTTGGAGGAGCAAAGTGTTACCGCTTATGATGTGGTCTATAGTTGTTGTATTGTTTGTTTATCAGTTCATCGCCAGGTCGTCGTTTCCGACCGTTTTAACCGAACAACTCATGCAACATTTCAGTATCGATACGGCCGGAATGGGAGTGTTGGCCAGCTGTTATTACTGGGTTTACATGTTTATGCAGGTTCCGGCCGGAGTTGTTATAGATAAAATCAGCGCCAGAATCGTTGCCGTTGTATGTGCCGCTACGTGTGCCAGCGGGGTTTATATTTTCATTTCCACTCAGAATTGTTACGTAGCCGGAATAGGATGGATGATATTGGGATTTGGATCGTCCTTCGCTTTTCTTCTGAATCTTAAAATAATAGCCAATTGGTTTTCAGCGGATCAAATTCCAATTAAAACTTCACACACGATAGCTGTTGGATGCGCCGGACCTGTCGTTGGCGGGCCGTTGGTTTCCTATTTAGTGCGGGATCGCAGCTGGGTCAGTGTGATGGAGGTATTCGCGATATTCGGATTTTTCCTAACAATTTTAGTGTGGGTAGTTATACGAGACAAAGAAAAATCTTCCGATGCCGTAGATAATCAGGAAGATGTTTCCATAACAAGATCCCTGAAAATGATAGTAACGTCTCGTCAGATTTGGATTTTATCGCTATCTACGATGATGCTCTACGCTCCTCTAAGTGCGCTTGGAGATTTATGGGGAGTGCTGTTTATGAAAAAAGCATACGGCGTTGATTCCGTTGTTGCGTCGCTGGCGAATAATATGCTCTATGTCGGAATGGTCATAGGAGCTCCAGTTTTTGCTCATTTGGCCGTCTCCATGGGTAGTTATAAAAAACCGATGGTTGCGGGAATGGTTTTGGCAACGCTGAGCATGGGAACGATTGTCCTGTTTTGTTCGCAACTGTCCATAGAGGTCGTATTTTTTCTGTTCTTCCTTACCGGATTTTCCGAAGGAGCTATGTTGGCATATCCTCTGGCCTTGATGATGTTCCCGCGTTCCATTGGTGGGACGGTTTCTGGATTCGTAAATATGATTTCAATGCTTAGTGGAGTAATTCTGATGCCACTGATAGGTTGGATTGTAAATTGGTCCTGGGATGGAACCATCGAAAACGGCACCAAAGTGTACAGCGTAAACGACTTCCGTCTTGGGCTGTTAGCCGTTCTCATATTCTTGATAATAGGTGTGCTGTTATCACTATTGATAGAGGATAGATCCCCCAAAGAAAAAACTGACCCTCCAGCTTAGACTGCAAATGATGGAGTCGAATTGCACTCTTACCCTGTTGGAATGGTGCTATAGATGAATCACCTTGAAAATGCGATTTTCATTTTCTGGATTGCTTCGCTCGCAATCTATTCCCCCTTAGCTACGCGTCTGCGGCGATCAAGCTAGATGCTTACTGCGCACTTTCATAGTAGTCCTTGTGTAACACCGCATAAAATTTTATCTATTCTCTGGAACTAAAAATACCAAAGTCTGTAAAATATTTTATTTTCATGGGGCCGGGTATAAACCTTACGCTTTAGCGTGAATTGCTTTAGCATCCTAGTAGTTGTAAGCTGAGGCATGAACAATATTCGAGAAAGGTACGCCAAAGGTGCCCAC
>JAIRMS010000043.1 GCA_031258475.1 Holosporaceae bacterium | reverse complement strand
CTGAAAGACTGGAGAGGTATCGCCACAAGATACGCAAAAAATGTCAAATCATTCATTGCTGCTGTTCAAATCAGATGCATCATGCTTTGGTTGAAAATCTCATGACGACAGAGCCTAACGACGACCAGAAGGCTGCGGAGAAGAAGTGGTTCTTTGACAGTATTCCGAATGCTGGCAACTATGAAATGACAGGGCCTGGCTGGATGTGCTTCGCCAAAGAAGTATCTGAGCACAGTCGAGAGCAAGGTGTGGCGTTTGCTGTGGGGCCTACTGAGTAAGCCTTCATGACTGAAAGTGCCGCGCTCGGTTGGTTAGCGGTGAATCACGGATGTCTAGGGCCTGTTTTTTCGAGACTCGAGATGCCATAGTAGTGACGGTGACGGAGAAGGGCCAGCGGAAGTGAGAAAAAATCTCAGGCGAAAGGACAGAGGAGGGCAGGGGAATGGATCGAGTAATCGTAGAAATTAGTCGCATAGTCTGGGGATGGCCGCTGATTGTCGCGCTTTCTGGAATAGGTGTATTTTTATCTTTCAGGTTGAAAATTTCGCAAATTTTTCAACTAAAAACGGCCGTAAAATACATAACCTTAGAAAAGGAGGATGGAAATTCAATCGGGGATGTCTCGAATTTTGCATCTTTTTGCACTGCGCTGTCTGCGACCATAGGAACCGGAAATATCGTGGGAGTGGCGCTGGCATTTGCATTGGTCATGGCGATGGTTGGCTGCGATAGGGTTGGTGATGGCAGCGATAATACCGATCTCATTCCCCGGAGTGTTTTGCTGGCCAAGCCGGATAAATTCTGCGTTACCATGAATTACACCGGAGATAAAATCGCCTATCTGGCGCGCAAGGAAGGCGGGATCGAGCTTCGCGTGGAGGATCTGTCAGGAAATCTTCTGAGAAAATTCGATGTGAAAGAAGGCCGTGAAGCCTACTACTATCAGTGGACGACGACTGGAGATCACATACTAATCGGACAAGATGAAAACGGCGACGAAAATTGTCACGTTATCTGTTTGGACGTAAAAAACGGAACGTCGAAGGATCTTACGCCTTTCCCGGGAACGAAATCCCACCTCGGCGGACTGAGCAGAAAGCATCCGCGGGACGCCATTATCCTGTCGCATAAAAATAATCCGCAGTGGTGGGACGCCTATCGCGTGGACATAATCACCGGAAAAATCGATCTTATTTTCAAAAATACCGGGTATTCGAGTTTTTATTTCGATCCTGACTTCAATCTGAGAATAGTCTCAAAAATGACGGAGGACGGAAGCATTGAAGATTATCTGTTGACCAACGGCAGGAAAGAACTTCTCAGAAAAATCCCATTTGAAGATATTCAAAATACATATTTTGGATATTTCGACGCAGAAAATAGCGAAACCATATACGGCGTTAATTCGCTGGGGCGCGATAAAAGTGCCGTTGTGTCCCACAATTTACGAAATAAAACCTCCAGAATTCTTTTCGAGAGCGATCTGGCCGACGTTGGCGTATTTACCTATGATCCCAATACTGGCGCGCCGCAGGCGTTTTCCGTTGATTATCTGAAGCCGGAAGTTTTTGCAGCGGATAAATCCATAGAAAAAGATATTGCGTATCTGAAATCCCAATCCGACGGAAAATATTTTAGTATTTCGAACAGAAATTACCATGACGATAGTTGGTTGATAAGCTACTACAGTTCAAATTCTCGCCCAAAATATTATTTGTACCGGCGAGATCCGAAAAAGGGCGAGCCAATTTCTCTGAAATTTTTGTTTTTCTCCCAACCGGCCCTTGATCAATACAAATTACGGGAAAAAATTCCTGTCCTGATAAAATCCAGCGACGGTCTGGATCTGGTTTGTTACCTGACGAAGTCTCAGGATTTTCACCTGGCCAATCCGCGCAAACTGGTTGTGTACGTTCACGGAGGACCATCGATACGAGATGGCGGCGATTATTACGAGTCGGACGTTCAGCTGCTGGCCAATCGCGGATATTCGGTCTTGCAGATAAACTATCGCGGATCCACCGGATTTGGGAAAAAATTCATCAACGCCGCCAATCTCAATTTGGAGAAAATTCGCAACGACATAATCGACGGAGTCAATTGGGCGATCGAGAATAAAATCGCCGATAAAAATTACGTCGCCATCATGGGCGGGAGTTTTGGCGGCTGCGAAGCGCTGGAGGGATTGACCTATACTCCGGACGTTTTCTGCTGTGCCATCAATGCTTTCGGCGGATCCAATCTGATTACTTTTCTGGAAACGATGCCTCCGGAATGGCAATCGACGATGGAATGGTGCTATAAATTTTTCGGGGATCTTAGAACGGAAGAAGGCCGCAGATACCTCATTGAAAATTCGCCGATCACCTACGCGCAGAACATCAAAAAGCCGCTGATGATTTTCCAGGGGAAAAACGATCCCCGCGTTCATCTGAGTGACACAAATCAAATCGTAGCGGCTTTGAAAAAAAACGGACAGCCGGTGGTTGATGTTTTGTATCCGGACGAGGGACACGGATGTCACAAGGAGCCAAACGCAAAATCCTATATGGCGATCATCGAGCTTTTCTTCGCAAAAATTATGGGAGGACGCTTCGAGCCGATTCATCCGGGAGAACTCGACGGATCCTCACATCAAATCCTCGAAGGAAAGGAAATACTTGGGTTGTAATGAACGTTTCGGATTGAGATTCAATCTCGTCGCTGCCATTTGCAATCAGGAGACTTCTTTCTAAACGTTCCGAAAGAAGTCTATTTTGGCAATCCATTCAAAAATTATGATCTAGCAAGGAGTTAAAACATGGTTTAAAATGGCCAGTGCAATTTTGAAAAGGGTTCGTCGTGTCTGAAGAAATTAACTCAATTATTGAAGAGATAAACGAAGAGATAAAAAACGATCAGTTGTTAACGTTTCTGAAAAAATACAAAAATGCTATTTTTACGACGGTTGCGGCTGTCGTGGTGGGAATACTGATATATTCGTCCTGGTACTCCAGAAAGACCAAACAGATGGAGGAAATTACCAACGTTCTTTTGGAAGAGCTTCAGTCTCCCATGAAAAAAGACTCTCTGGTAATTGAGGAGCTGCTAAAAGACGCTCCGTCGGAATTGAGGCCGATTCTTTCCGTTATGAAATTCGGAAAAAAGCTGCACGATTTCAAGGATATGATAGAAAACTCGGAGGCGCTTCTGTCTCTGACGAAGAAACATGGCGTGGATATCGTATGGAAGGATCTTGCCACGATTATCTGTGTTTCGTATCGGCTAAAACCGACCGAGGAGCTGATCAAATTGCTTGAACCACTGACGGAGAAGGGAAGGCCATTCCGTTTTACGGCAATTGAGTTCATCGCCATGAACTACGAAAGCCTTGGGGATCACGAAAAAGCCCGGGAAACCCTGGAAAAAATTGTCCAGAGCAACGAGGCTCCGAAGACTGCTAAAAAAAGAGTTTCAATGCTGCTCAGTTATCTAAAAAATAATCCGGAGAAAAAATAATGGTGGGGAAAAAAGTCATCGCGCTGGGAATACTGGGGATAATGCTGTCCGGATGCTCTTCCAAAGAGCCTCTGAAAGGTCATCGAGAAGAACTGATCGTTTCCGAATTTGACGAGGAAATGATTAGAGATACAGATCGCAGTCCCGTCGCTGTGGAATCCTTCGAAAATAACAATCCGGAATTCGTTCAGGCTCATTTCAACTCTTCGCACTGCTACGCTCCGCTGAAGTTTTCGTGTTCGCCCAGCGAACTTTGGAGAAATGCTCTGGATTTTGAAGCCACCAAATCCATAAAAATGACGGCTTCTCCGGTGGTGGCCGAGGGAAAAGTATTCTGCATCGACGCTGCGGGAATTGTCTACGCCTTCGATAAAAATACCGGTAAAAAACTGTGGAGAATAAGTACCACCGTCGTTGGTAAAGACGGACAAATTGGTGGAGCCATCGCCTACGATAACGGAAAGCTTGTGATTACCTCCAGTTTTGCCGAGGGATTTGGCATAGACGCCGGGGACGGAAAAATCATCTGGCGAATTAAACTACCCTCCTCCTGCAAAGGGGACGGTATAACGATTCGCAATGGAAAAGCCTTTATCATGTGCGGTAACAGCAGTCTGCATTGCATCGATATCTGTTCCGGAAAAATTTTGTGGTCCCATTCGGGAATGGCAGCGGACAGCGCATTCCTGGGCAGTTGCAGTGCGGCGGTGGATGACGGTGTCGTCTATTTCGCCTATCCGTCCGGCGAAGTTTTCGCGCTTTTGGAAGAGACAGGATCTGTCGTCTGGGACGCGATGTTGTCGAAATTTTCTCTAACCAACGCAGCAGACGCTTTTTCCCATCCCAGGGCCTGTCCAGTTGTGAAAGATGGAGTGGTATATTTTGTGGCGGCAAATAGGCAAACTTCAGCTTTCAATACAAAAGATGGGAAATTGCTGTGGAAAAGCGATTTCGGCGGAGTTCAAACTCCAATTGTCAGCGGAAACAGCATCTTTGTGTTCAACTCAAAATCTGAGGTGGCGTGCCTAAACAAAGATACGGGCCAAAAGCGCTGGCTCAAAAAACTTACCAGAAAAGACGACGATGTCGCAGATTGGTACGGTATGATTTTGATAAAAGACCATTTGGTGATGATTTCTCCCGGCGGATATATGTTTTTCATTTCCGCCTACGATGGAAAAATTAAAAGAATCATTGAATTGGACGATGAAGACGACGGAATTTCCGTTAATCCTGCAATCGCCGACGGTATCATGTACGTTCCTATGAACTGCGGAAGAATAATAGCCTATCGATGAAAATTGCCATAATCGGTAGACCAAACGTTGGAAAGTCTACGCTGTTCAATAGGCTCGTCAGGAAAAAATCCGCCATCGTCGGAGATACTCCCGGAATTACCCGGGATCGTAAATGCATGCCGGCGGAACTATACGGTGCAAAATTTGATCTGCTGGATACCCCCGGAGTGGATCCATTCTCCAAGGATCTTCTTGCAATTTCCATGAATGAACAATCTCTGTCGGCAATTAAAGAGTCAGATTTGATTTTTCTGGTCGTCGATGCCGTGGAGGGAATCATCGAATACGACAGAGCCGTTGCCATTTGGATAAGATCCGTTTTTAAAAAAGTTGGGAATCGTTCCGTGGTCGTAATAATAAATAAATCCGAGGGAAAAGCGTCGGTGCAGAATTCGGAAATTCTGGGTTTTGGAGAGGGAATCTCCATATCGGCCGAACACAATCTTGGAATGGAGGAAATTTATCGGCGCGTCTGTGAATTGTCTTCCTCCGATCTGGATAAAAACGTCCAGGATGCGGCCACCTCCGATGCGTCGATAAAAGTAGCCATAGTTGGACGTCCGAACGTTGGAAAATCCACACTGATAAACGCAATCATTGGGGAGGAGCGTCTGCTGGTCGGCGATCAGGCCGGAATTACGCGCGACGCGATATCTCTGAACTGGAAATACAAAAATCATCCTATTTCTTTGATAGACACTGCGGGACAAAGGAAAAAATCAAGGGTTGAGGAAAAAGTTGAGGCAATTGCTGTCGTCGACGCCTGGAAACATATCCGCCAGGCGAACGTGGTCGTCGTTCTGATGGATATACAAAATCCCTTTGAAAAACAAGATATTACCATTGCGAGAACCGCCTTCGATGAAGGGAAAATAGTTATATTTGCTCTTAATAAAAGCGACACCGTTTCGAATCCGGAGGAAGTTCTAAAATCCATAGAAAAAAGAGCTGAAAAAGAATTCGCTCAGCTGCCAGGGGCGTCGTGTCTACTCGTTTCGGCGAAGGAAAAAAAAGGACTGATGAGAATTTTCAATACTTCTCTGGAATTACATAAAAATTGGTCCAGAAGAATTCCCACCGGCGTTCTTAACAAATGGTTTCAAACGGCGATCGGGCAAAATCCACCGCCTCTCGTGAATGGAAGGCCGATTAAATTGAAATATATTTCCCAGACAAATTGCAAGCCCCCAACCTTCGCGCTTTTTGCAAGTCGCGTCGAACATCTTCCGGTCAGCTACGAAAGATATCTGCTGAACCATCTGAGGAAATCGTTCGATTTCAAAGGAGTACCGCTGAGAATTTTCTCAAGACGTCGGGAAAATCCGTATAACAAATAAACGAGGAGGAATTACTTTGTCGTATATTTTTACGTTGGAAAACCTGTCTGGCTCCGTGGCGTTGGTCACATCTATCATAGGATTATTCCCACAGGTCTATAAATCCTATCGAACGAAATCCACCGTGGATATTTCCATGATCATGCTAATAAATTACCTCGTTTGCTCTCTGGCGTGGATCGTTCATGGGATGTGCACGAATTCGGCGTTCGTAGTTTATAGCAATGTCGTAGGCACTGTTTTGTCCTGCATATCGATATTTCAGAAAGTTATTTATGATAAAAATTCTAAAAAATCTGGGAGAATATAAATCCATAATATGTCTCGACGGCGATCTGCCGTGCGATCTCATAGGAAAAATCAATCTGCCCATAATCGCCGCAGACGGCGCGGCTAATACACTGATCAGAAATGGCATAGAGCCGAACTTCATCATCGGCGATCTCGATAGCGTGGACAGCGATTTGCTATGTGGCAGATCCCATCTGAGGATTGAAAGTCAAAACAGCACGGATTTCGAAAAAGCACTGGATTACATCGAGGAAGAATCCATGACTCCGGCCATCGTAACCGGAATAGACGGAGGATACATCGATCACGTACTCGGCAACATCGGCATATTTTCCAGAACGAGATGCGTAGCTGTTTCGCGCGATATGGTCTCGGTGATAGTCGAAAAGGAACAAAATCTAGAAGTTCCGATGAATACAAAAATTTCAATTTTTGGAATGCCACAGTGCATCGTTAAATCAAAAGGGCTCAGGTGGGAACTCGATGGAAATGAACTATCAATTTCCGGAAAAAGTTCGTGCAGCAACAGAGCCGTTTCCGAACAGGTGAATCTAAAAATCTCATCCGGTAGGGCGATCGTTTTCGTATACACAAAAGTTATTTGTGATGCGGGAAGCGCCTGTACGCGATAGATCTTCTGCGGTTTGCGTTACACAAATTGTTTTAAAATGCATTTTTGAATGTGGTAGAACGACGGTACATGATGCTCTGAAACGCAACGGGATATAGATGAATCACTTTGAAAATGCGATTTTTATTTTCTGGATTGCTTCGCTTCGCTCGCAATGACGAAATGGTGTTGTTTTAGAGACGCTCACGATCGTCATTGCGAGGAGCGTAGCGACGTGGCAATCCAGTAATATTATCCCCTCGTCATTGCGAGCGTGCGAAGCAATCCATTCCCCCTCGGCTACGCGTCTGCGACGATCAAGCTAAATACTGCCTGCGCACTTCCAAAGTGATTCATGTATAACATATAAAAAAACGCCATTTATACCTGGAAAGGGACGAAGAGCAACGAAAAAGGTTTCCAGATTTTGTAGGAACGTGCTGCAAAAGTCGTCTGGTTTATGTTGATAAATCAGGGGTTGACGAGTATTTGCATCGGGAACATGTCAGAGCAAAATGAGGAGAGAAGATTATTGCGGAAATTCCGGGTAGAAAGTTTGCGAGGCAGAGTATCGTTGCTGCGAAATGTGGAAAAGAGATAATTGCGCCGTTTGGATACAACGGCATATGCAACTCCGAGTTGTTTTTTGTGGGAGGCAAGTTGTCATTATGGACAACACCTCGATTCACAAAAGAAAAGAGATTCGGGAGGCCATAGAGAAATCCGGATGTCACTGGTGCTTCACTTCGTGATCTGCGATTCAGCCTCCGAGGCCGTAAATAATTTTGTGTAAAAGCAAATCACTCATGCAACTGCCCTATTCAGCTTATCGCCGAAAAGGATCAGCAATTGCGAGTAGATTATACCCCACGAACCTTTGTCGTCCATTTTCTCTCAAGCCTACGGATCCCGAGACAAAGCGATTCCCAGAACCTCGTCCACGGTTTCTACGCTCACAATATTCATTTCAAGAACACAGGGGGGGATTTCCTGGAGATCCGGCTCGTTTTCTTTAGGAATAACGACTGTCTTGATGCCTTCTCTATGTGCGGCCAGCAATTTTTCTTTCAGGCCGCCTATTGGAAGCACTCGACCACGTAGGGTTATTTCTCCGGTCATGGCGATCTCTTTTTTCACTGGAATCGAAGTCAGCGACGACACTATGCCGGTAACCATGGCCACTCCGGCCGAGGGACCGTCTTTGGGCGTGGCCCCCTCGGGCACATGAATATGGAAATCCGTTTTTTCGAACGTTTGTGGATCGATTCCATAGGATGAGGCCCTGGATTTCACGAAACTCAGGGCTGCTTGGATCGACTCCTGCATAACATCGCCGAGCTTTCCGGTTAGGGTGGTTTTTCCTTTTCCAGGAACGCTGACGGTCTCTATCGAAAGTAATTCACCGCCGACCTCGGTCCAGGCCAAACCAGTGACCACGCCGACGAGATTTTTCGTCTCCGTTCCAAGTCTTTTGAATTTTTCGATACCGGCGTATTTTTCCAAATTATCGACGGTAATGCCTATGCGAGATTTCTCCGGGTTTTCGGTCAGCTCTTTTACGGATTTTCTAGCTAGTTTTGCTATTTCTCTTTCCAGCGTTCGCACTCCGGCTTCCCGGGTGTAGTCTCGAATTAGGGTCATAAGAGCATCGTCGTCTATGGAGAACTCACTCTTTTTCAGACCATTTTCCCTGGTTTGCTTAGGAATAAGATGCATTTTCGCTATTTCTTTTTTCTCCTTATCCGTATAGCCGGAGAGTTTTATAATTTCTAGTCGATCCAACAGAGGACTTGGCATTTTATAGGTGTTGGCCGTCGTTATAAACATTACATCGGATAGATCGTAATCCACCTCCAAATAATGATCGTTAAAGGATGAATTCTGCTCCGGATCCAATACTTCCAACAAAGCGCTGGCCGGATCGCCTTTCCAGTCGGATCCTATTTTATCAATTTCATCCAAAAGAAATAGCGGATTGGAAGATTTTGCTTTTTTCATCCCTGCGATGATTTTTCCAGGCATCGATCCTATGTAGGTTCTGCGATGTCCTCTAATCTCAGATTCGTCTCTGACTCCTCCGAGGGAAAATTTGATGTAGCTTCGGCCGGTAGCTCTTGCGATCGATTTTGCAAGTGAAGTTTTTCCAACTCCTGGAGGACCGATGAAACACAAAACCGATCCTTTCATTTTTCCAACGCGATTTTGAACCGCAAGAAATTCTAAAATTCTTTCTTTTACTTTTTCTAAACCGTAATGATCCTGATCGAGAACGCTTTTGGCTTCTTTTATGTCTCTTCTTATTTTGGTTTTATTTTTCCAAGGAATACTTATTAGCCAGTCCAGATAATTGCGAACAACCGTTGCCTCAGGAGACATTGGAGACATATTTTTTAACTTTTTCAATTCGGAGATAAACTTTTCCCGCGCTTCATTTGAAAATTTTATTTTTTTGGCTTTTTCTTCAAGCTCTTTTGTCTCGTCTATTACGGCGTTTTCAGAATCTCCAAGTTCTCTTTGAATGGCCTTGATCTGCTCGTTCAGATAATACTCCTTTTGACTCTTTTCCATCTGTTTTCTAACGCGATTTTTTATTTTGCGTTCAACGTGAATTACATCGATTTCTGATCCCATAATGCCTATGAGTTTTTCAAACCTTTTGGCAGTGTTTGTTTCGCTCAATAGGTCCTGCTTGTCCTCTATGGACAGGACCAGATGTGCTGAAATAACGTCTATCAAATCGTTGGCAGACTCCATATTTTTGATAGCGGCCACGGTATCCAGTGATATTCTTCTATTTAGCTTCACGTAACTTTCGAACTGATCCATAACAGTGCGGCGGTAGGCTTTAAGTTCGGAGACTTCCTCAACCTCTTCGGTTTCCAAGAGTTCGTATTTGGCCAAATAATACTCTTTATTGTCTTCGTATTCGGTGATGGAGACTCTTTTGATTCCTTCCACCAGGATTTTCATTGTCCCGTCCGGAAGTTTCAGCATCTGGAGGATGTTTCCCAGCACTCCCACATGATACATGTCGTTGAAAGAAGGATCATCATTATGCACACTTTTCTGTGTCAGTAGAATGATTTTATTATCCTTCTCGGCGGCAACTTCAAGGGCATTAATGGATTTTGAACGCCCCACAAACAACGGAACGACCACATGCGGAAAGATAACAATATCTCTCACGGAAAGTACGGGGCAATCCAATATAAGCTCCTATGCTATACTACTTTTAACTTCGTTGTATTTTAGTATAGGTTCGCATTTTTCTTCAACAACGTCCTTTGTAATTACTACTTCTTCAATGTTTTTGCAAGATGGGAGTTCGTACATTATGTTCAGTAGAATGGATTCCATTATCGTTCTCAGGCCCCTGGCTCCAGTTTTCCTTTCCAAAGCTAATTTCGCTATGCTGGGTATTGCGTCATCCTCAAAAATCAGTGAAACCCCCTCCATACTGAATAGTTTTTGGTATTGCTTAACAAGGGCGTTTTTTGGCTCCGTCAGAATTGAAATCAAAGCTGTTTCATCAAGATCGTTTAGCGTAGCTATAACCGGAACTCGTCCAACAAACTCGGGTATTAATCCGTATTTCAGAAGATCTTCCGGCTCCACCTTTTCAAAAAGCTCTCCGACTGCACGATCATCTTTGCTTTTTATCTCCGCTTCAAATCCAATGGAAGATTTATCTCCGCGAGACGTGATAATTTTGTCCAGCCCAGCAAAAGCTCCTCCGCATATGAACAATATGTTTGTGGTGTCGACATGCAGAAATTCCTGCTGCGGATGTTTCCTTCCTCCTTGTGGCGGAACCGACGAGACCGTGCCTTCCATTATCTTCAGCAAAGCCTGCTGCACTCCTTCGCCTGATACGTCCCTTGTGATAGATGGATTATCAGATTTTTTGGAAATTTTATCTATTTCGTCGATATAAACGATTCCCCTCTGGGCTTTCTCAACGTTATAGTCGGCAGCTTGCAACAACTTAACGATGATATTTTCCACATCCTCGCCTACATAGCCAGCCTCCGTCAGAGTGGTCGCGTCTGCCATCGTAAACGGCACATCAATAATTTTTGCAAGAGTTTGGGCAAGCAGGGTTTTTCCGGTTCCGGTTGGCCCAATTAACAATATATTGGACTTCGACAATTCCACATCCGAGTTTTGGGAACTGTGTGCCAATCTCTTATAGTGGTTATAAATTGCAACCGAAAGAACTTTTTTCGCCTTACTTTGACCTATTATATAGTCATTCAGCACCTTGCAAATTTCTTCCGGTGAGTGAAGATTGTTTTTTCCCTTAATGGCGGTGGCGGTCGGTTGAACGTCAGAGATTATCCCTGCGCAAAGTTCAATACACTCGTTGCAAATATAAACGGTCGGGCCAACTATGAGCTTTTTTACCTCATGTTGATTCTTACCGCAAAACGAGCAGCGCAGAATCTCTCCGCCATCTACTACTCTTCCCATGTATACCTCCTAAAATCAGCTAACGACACCATAGTCTCATAAATATTCAAAAAAACACTTAAGATTAGAAACTTTTATAAATGATAATTACGAACATAAACTTAACTAATCGTCATTTATTCCCCATAAATCTTGCGCTTTTATCCAGCCTTTGATTTTGTTAATTTCCACTTTCACCAAGTCTTTGCCTTTTTTCAGCACCCTGACGACAACGTTCTTTTCAATCTTCGCCACGGGATGCGAGTCGGATTCGTACCTATATAGAATCGCAT
The DNA here is from genome assembly GCA_031258475.1 of Holosporaceae bacterium. GTDB lineage: Bacteria > Pseudomonadota > Alphaproteobacteria > UBA3830 > UBA3830 > JAIRMQ01. The sequence goes on along the minus strand of JAIRMS010000043.1, from coordinate 656 downwards.
ACTCCGAAATCACGATGGCGGTGTTTTTGCGCGAGATCATATTCTGATGAACCCACCCCTCCGTTTGGTCCACGTATTTTATTTTCTTCCATTCACTAAATTCTGCGATGAGCATAACCGGAAGATGGGGTTTCATAAACACCCAACTAACGGGATACTCCTTGCCAGGTCCAACTCTTACGTTTATTTCGGAAGACTTTAAACTAACGAACGTGGCGGCAACCGCTCTAAATGATGCGAAGATCAGAACCAACGTTATTCCAATGGCTTTTACACAAAATCCAAACCTCACTAATTTTTTCGGAATATTTTTCACGGCGCTGCAATCTCTGATAGTCCCAAAATCGAGAGATGATAACACAAACAATGAGAAAATGTACATGGAATTAGTGTGACTCTTATTCAACGAAAAAAATGTTGCAATTTTTGATTTTTTTCCTTGACGTTGTTCTCTTTTTTTATGCGTTAAGGACAGTTTTTTTAATCATTAAACTTATGGAGGAAAAAATCAATTACTACTGTCTAAAGCCAGAAGTGTGTTAGGCTCTGTCGTCATGAGATTTTCAACCAAAGCATGATGCATCTGATTTGAACAGCAGCAATGAATGATTTGACATTTTTTGCGTATCTTGTGGCGATACCTCTCCAGTCTTTCA
>JAIRMS010000022.1 GCA_031258475.1 Holosporaceae bacterium | reverse complement strand
GTCGCTCTGCTCCTCGCAATGACGGAATTGTATTGTCTTTGAGAAACTCTCGATCGTCATTGCGAGGAGCAGAGCGACAAAGCAATCCAGAAAATGAAAATCGCATTTTTAAAGTGATTCATGTATATGAGACAACCGATGTCCATCAAAGTATTTGTATTTTTGTTTACAATATTATGTTTGCTTAATTAATATTTTATTGATATTTTACTGATTAACGTTTGTTTTTGGGAAAATTATGGATCCTGTCGTAATTGTCGCCGCTGCGAGAACGCCGCTTGGAGCGTTTAATGGAAAACTCAGGTCGACGTCTGCGGTGGAACTCGGGAAAATCGTCGTAAGAAAAGTTGTCGAAGACTACAACGTGAAAATCGACAGCGTTTATATGGGATGTGTATTGTCTGCCGGTCTAGGACAGTCTGCAGCTCGCCAGGCGGCGATTGGAGCCGGATTGAGCGAGTCCGTAAATTGTGTAAATGTTAACAAAATCTGTGGATCCGGCATGGCCGCGATTATGCTTGCAAGGAACGCGATCATTTCTGGTGAAAACGACGTTGTCGTTGCCGGCGGAATGGAAAGCATGACCAACGCTCCCTATCTGCTGGAAAAAGCCCGCTTTGGCTATCGCTTCGGCGAGGGAAAAGTCATCGATCATATCATGAAAGACGGCCTAATGGACGCCTATGAAAAATGTGTAATGGGCTGGTATGCCGAGGATACGGCCTCTGCCTATTCATTCGGCAGAGAGGATCAGGACGAATACGCTGCGAAGTCTTTCATTAAAGCGCGCAAAGCTGTTGAAAATGGAACTTTCGAAAGAGAAATCGTTTCGGTGGCTGTAAAGGATAAAAAGAGCGAAACCATTGTCGATAGGGATGAAATTCCTTTTTCCGTGGATCTTGCAAAAATGCCGCACCTAAAACCTCCATTCAGAGAAAATGGAACCATAACCGCAGCCTCCAGCAGCTCTATTTCGGACGGAGCGGCGGCGGTGCTAATGATGAAAGAGTCAAAAGCCGAAAAAATGGGACTGGTTCCGTTTGCTCGCATTGTCGCCCAGAGCAGTTTTTCCCAGGCTCCGAAATTGTTTACCACGGCTCCTATTGGAGCGATCAAACAGGTTTTGGAGAAATCGAAATGGCATATTAAAGATGTGGATTTATTCGAAATTAATGAAGCCTTTGCCATCGTTGCAATGGCGGCGATCAAGGAATTCTCTCTAGATCCTGAAACGGTTAACGTATTCGGAGGAGCCTGCGCGATTGGACATCCGCTCGGAGCCAGCGGCGCGCGTATCATTGTTACACTTCTAAATGCCATGGAAACAAGAAATGCGAGAAATGGTCTCGCCGCACTATGCGTAGGGGGAGGAGAGGGCGTCGCTATTACTTTGGAAAAAGCGACATAAACAAATCCCCTCAGTTCACCGCTATTTTATAAATTTTTGTTCTTTCTACGAGATTGGGAATATGGAGAATATCCCTGTATTTGGAAATGGTGCGTCTCGAAATATTTATTCCGCGAGTATTGAGAAAGCTTGCGATATGACAATCCGAATATGGATTTTCTTTTGGTTCGTTTTTTATCAATTTTTTCATGTATTCTTTTATCGAATGTTCGCTAACTTTGTTTTCGTAGGATTTTATTCTCCGAGGAAGCAGAGATCTCAACTCAAATATTCCACGAGGCGTTGCAATGGACTTACCTAATATTGCTCTATTTACAGTGCTTTCATGCAAGAATAAAGAATAGGCAATCGATTGTGTGCTAATTGGAGTCAGGTACAGATCTTTTCCCAGGAAAAAATCCAGCTGTCTGTAGACGATCTCGTTGGCAATCCTTAGAAGGGTGGAACTTCTAAAACCAGTTGATTTTACAAGCAATTTTGCCGCTGAAGCGTTGTTTTTTACATATGATTTGTCGGACGGAGATCGGCACTTTTTTTGCGATTGGGCGTACAATTCATGATCAAACTCGACCTCCGGAAATGTTTTTTCATCCATAGTAACTTTAAATTCATCCAGAGATTCCTCTTCTATCACAAGATCAACCTGGCGCTGCTGAACAGAATGTTCATGGGGAAGAGAAGAGGAAAATGCATTTTTTAGGCTGGATATCATTCTGGATAATTCTTCCTCCGGAACGCCACACTTTGCCTTCAAAGCGGCCCGATCTCCGGAGAGAACAAGAGTTATGTTCTTTATCAAATTTTGATAATTACCGTTATATAGTCCGTTGTTTTCCAGAAAAGTCTTCAATTTATCCTGCAGATTGAACGCAAACATATGTGCAAACGACGTTTTTTTAAGCCTGTTAATGATTGCAAGCAAATCGAGATAGGATAATTTTTTTTGGCAGAAAATATGTCGCAATATCTCGTTATTCAGGCAATCATCTCCAATGTTATGAATAAGCGTTTTTGCGATTTCTCTTTCAAAATCGCTGAAATGCAGAAATGCTGTTTCTTTGGAAATTTCATCTTCCAGATTACTTTTACACGGAAATTTATCAATGAAATCGTGGTGAGTTTTCTGATTGTATTTAATAATTAAAAATGGATTCTCCACAAACTTTTCGTCTATGTATTCACGCAGCTCGAGATTATTCATCGCTAGTATCTTCAGGGAATAACGAAGTGACTGCGATAGAATTTGTCGCTGCTTAATCGTTAATAAGTTATCAATTTTCTCTTTCATATGAAGAGTTTAGGTGGAAAAACTTTCGCCAAGGTAAATTTTGCGAGCAATATCGTTATTTATTATTTCTTTCGGCGTTCCTTCGGTTAGGATTCTTCCTTCAAATAACAAATATACGTAGTCCGCCAATAAAATAGTCTCGCGAACGTTGTGATCCGTAACAATGACTCCTATCCCTCTTTTTTTAAGATCGAAAATCATATTCTTCATATCCTCGATTGCGAGCGGATCTATGCCGGAAAATGGCTCGTCCAGTAAAATGAAACGCGGACTGGTCGCCAGGGCCCTTGCGATTTCCAACTTGCGTCGTTCCCCTCCGGAAATGCTGACGGCTGGCAGTTTCCTAATGGCGGTCAACGATAGGTCGTCCAAGAGTCTTTCCAAAGCAGAATGCTTTTGTTTTTCGTCAGCATCTCCCATTTCCAGAATCGCAAAGATATTTTCTTCGACCGTTAATCCTCTGAAAATTGACGATTCCTGCGGGAGATAGCCAATACCGAGCCGCGCCCGCTTATACATAGGGAGTTCAGTGATTTCTTTGTCGTTCAGAAATATGTGACCAGAATTCGGTTTTATTAATCCGCAAAGCATGGAAAAAGTTGTTGTTTTTCCAGCGCCATTTGGTCCTAGCAATGCAGTGATTTTTCCCTTTGATGCTTTTAAATTTACATTGTCCAGGAGGATGCGACCGTCCACGGTTTTTCTTAAATTTTTACATACAACGCTTTCCGTCATGATTTGCGCATTCCATTATTTACAACGCCGCTCGATTTATTGATAAAAACATCATTGGTCGTTAAATCAAGCGTTGCCGCATCTCCTAAAATATTCCCGTCTTTTCCAGAAATAATCACATTGCTAGAAACATTTATTTTATCGCCCTTTAAAATCCCTCTATCAGCGCGAATAGTAGCATCCTTTGTTTTTATTACCAAGGAACCGAACGCTTCTATATCGTCCAGTTTCCCATTATTTATTTTGGCACGCATGGAATCGGAACGAATATCGTAGTTATCTCCATCCTTTTTATAAAACAGAACGACTTTTTCCTGACCGTTCACCTTATTGATAAAAACATCATTGGTCGTTAAATCAAGCGTTGCAACATCTCCTAGAATATTCCCGTGTTTTCCCGAAATAATCACATTGCTAGAAACATTTATTTTATCGCCCTTTAAAATCCCTCTATCGGCACGAATAGCAACATCCTTTGTTTTTATTATCAAAGAACCGAACGCTTCTATATCGTCCAGTTTCCCATTATTTATTTTGGCATGCATGAAATCGGAACGAATATCGTAATTATTTCCGTCCTTTTTATAAAACAGAACGACCTTTTCCTGTGCCTCGACTTTGTCCATGGAATATAGGATGCTTCTTTTTGCTTTTAGCGTGTACGTGTCGGCGATATATACAGCATTTCCGATGGCTTCCATACTTCTTATACTTTTTTTATACATATCATCAAAGCAAATAACTAATTTATCGGCGTTAATTTTATCAGCTTTTAAAAAGCCCTTCGCATCATTAATTAATATGGCGGTATTTTTTTCCATATCAAAGATGTATTCTTTTGCAGATAACCTGGTATCGTCTTGAAAAATTACAACTTCATCGGTTCCGGTTGCAGTTTTTTTGTTGAAATCAGCGAACAGTCGCCTGGTCTCTATTAGTAGACCTGATTCCATCGATAGTTTTACGTTTCCCAGAAATTCGCATTCCATTTTATCTTTTCTGACAGCTTTTACCCTATCAGCGCAAATAGTCAGGAGCTCTCCATTCGACAGCGTAAAAGAGGAAACCATATTTTTTAGAGAGTAAACACCCTTTTGATCTCCGTAAATACTGTCCACTTCCGCGACAATCTCACCCTTATTACGGCCATGAGTTTTAAATTTTATTCTAGAAGCAGAGGAGCCATCGTCAAGAAGGGCATTTTTGGTATCCAAAATAACGGTTACCAGGACAATGAAAATCCCAGCTGCCAGCAGACCAAAAAGAATCGATATAAATTTGATTTTAACCCTTCTTTTACGCAAGACCAGCTCTTAAACAGTCGTGGATATGTATAATTCCACAGGGAAGGTCATTTTCCGTCACAAACAAACTTGTAATCTTATAATCGTTCATTATTTTAGTAGCTTCCTGTGCGAACATTGTTTTGGAAACAGTTTTCGGATCCTTGCTCATTATGTCTGAAGCTTTTTTTTCAAGAAAATCGGAGGAGATAGTTCTTCTTAGATCGCCGTCTGTAATGACTCCAATGATTTTATTTAGACTATTAACGACGCAAACACATCCGAAAGATTTTTGTGTCATCTCAACCAAAACAGACTTCATCAGATCGTTTTCATGAACGATTGGAATATCTAAATGCATTAGGTCTCCGACCGTTAGCAATCTCTTTCCCAAAGCTCCTCCAGGATGCAGTTCTTTGAAATCTTCTCGATTGAATTCTTTTCTTTTCAGTAGGCACAACGCAATGGCGTCTCCTATTGCCAGCATCATAGTGGTGGTGGTCGTCGGAGCCAAATTATATGGACATGCTTCCTTGACTTTCGGCATCGTTATGCAAACTGTGGAGGCTTTGGCCAAAATGCTCTCAGGATTGGAAGTTACCGCCACAATATCTATGCCGAAGCGATGGGCGTAGGAAAGCATCGGCGTTATTTCCTGAGTATTCCCAGACAAGGAAAGCACAAGAAGAACATCGTCGCGCGAAATCTCCCCAAGATCGCCATGACTCGCTTCTCCGGGATGCAGAAAAAACGACGGAGTTCCGGTCGAAGCCAAAGTGGCGGAAATCTTGCGTCCAATATGTCCTGGCTTGCCCATGCCCGAGACAATAATGTGGCCTTTTTTTCTATAAAATAATTCGACGGCATTAACAATGCTATCATCCAAAGCATCGTACACGGCTTCGAGTCCAGCGATCTCTTCTTTTATTATGGATTTCGCATATATTAGCTCACCGCTCATTTCGTTATTACTCTACGGTTACAGATTTGGCCAGATTTCTTGGTTTATCAACGTCCGTGCCCCGTAAAAGCGCGACGTAATAGGTTAGTAGCTGTAGTGGGATGACGTGCAATATTGGAGCGAATTCTTCAGAAATTCGAGGAAGAATTATTTTTGTAGCTTCCGACGGCAGAAGTTTGCTTCCTGGCAGATCTGAAAAAATAATAACATTTTTCCCTCTGGCGAGAGCGACCTGAATATTTGAAGATGTCTTCTCGAACAACTCATTATGAGGGCACAGGCATATCACGGGGATATTATCGTCTATTAGAGCTATGGGGCCATGTTTCATTTCTCCTGCAGCGAATCCCTCCGCATGAATATATGAGACTTCTTTTAATTTAAGGGCGCCTTCCAAGGCTATTGGGTACAAAGACCCACGTCCCAGATATATCGCGCTATTGGCGGTATGTATTTTTTTTGCCAAATCCTCTATTTCCTTACTTGAACTAAGAACCTCTTCACAGAGTGTTGGTAGATTTTGCAATTCTCGAATTAAAAACTCGTGATTACAGAAGGCCATTTGAGCCAGTATCGTTAATTGCGCAGTAAACGCCTTTGTGGAAGCGACTCCTATCTCCATACCTGCTTCTGTATAGAAAATAAAATCGGAAATTCTAGAAATCGCGCTGTTTCTCACATTTGCGATGGCGATCACCTTTGAATTACTATTTTTTCTTACATGTTCCATCGCCTCCAATGTGTCGATTGTCTCTCCTGATTGGGTGATGGCAATGGCGAGAACATTCTCTCCTATAATTGGATGCCTATATCGATATTCTGATGCAATTTCCACATCCGTGGCGATTTTTAGAAATTTTTCGAACCAATATTTTGCGACCATTCCTGCGTAATATGACGTTCCGCAGGCCAAAATTAAAATTCTTGAAACGCCATTGAAAATTTCTCCGTCTATTTTGTTCGAAAGTATGGTCCTTCTAATGGCGCTTGGTTGCTCCATTATTTCTTTTAGCATGTAATGCCCGTATTCTCCTTTTCCGACATTAACAAAATCGGGAGATACTTTCTGTCTCTTCGGTTCGATTGGCTGGAAATTTGTATCGAAAAATAAAGCGTTATCGCCAGTAACCTCAACGCACTCTCCATCCTCCAGATATACTACTTCGCCGCAGGCCGACATGGAATTTATATCTGATCCAATGTATATATTCTCTCCAAAACCGACGGCAAGAGGACATCTGTATTTGGCGGCGACTATTGTATTCGGGAAAGAAGAAAATACGGCAGCGATCGCATAACTGCCCTCTATTAATTTCATAATGTTTTTAAAGGTTTCAAGTGGAGAACATCCATTATTTATTTCTCTTTGCAGCAAATGTGCCACAACTTCCGTATCGGTGTCTGTTTCAAAAATATATCCTTCTTTTTGCAGATCGAATTTCAACTCCTTGTAATTTTCAATGATACCATTATGAACGACAGCAACGTCTCTTGACATGATAGGATGAGCGTTGTTTTCTGTTGCCTTCCCGTGGGTTGCCCAACGAGTATGACCTATCCCAACAGATCCAGAAATCTTGTTGCTTTCCAATTTAGTCTTCAGATTTTGCAGCTTTCCAGCGGCACGCACTCTTTCTATTCGATCGCTGCAGATCACCGCAACTCCCGCGGAATCATATCCTCGATATTCCAATTTTTCTAATCCAGCGATTATTTCGTCCACAATGTTGTTGTTGGAGGACGCGACTATTCCTATTATTCCACACATTTTTTGTTTTTCCTCTTTGTATTCCAATTGGCGATGTTCGTCTGATTATTCCTGGCGATGGCCAGCGCGCCGTTTTCAACGTTTTTCACAATAACGCTTCCGGCTCCTATGGTAACGTTGTCGCCGATTTCTACGGGAGCGACCAACGCAGCGTTCGATCCGACAAAAACATTTTCTCCCACAGCCGTTCTATGTTTTTTGATTCCGTCGTAGTTGCAGGTTATGGTTCCTGCTCCGATATTCGTGTTTTTTCCGATGTTCGCGTCACCAACGTAACTTAGATGATTGATTTTCGATTCTCTGGAAACCACGCTGTTTTTTATTTCCACAAAATTGCCTATCCTTACTCCGTCCTGGATTTCTGTTCCAGTTCTCAGACGAGAAAAGGGGCCGATTTTGGCGTTTGCTATCGTTGATCCCTCAACGACGCAGAAGGGGCCGACATGCGCTCCTCTTTTTATGACAACGTTTTCAAGAAACACAACGTAGGGATAAACGACAACGTCGCTTTCAATTTGCGTGTTGTGGGAAAAAAATGTCGTTTCGGGGGCAACAAGAGTAACACCGTTATCCAGGTGCTTTTTGCGCTCTCTCTCCTGAAAAATTTTCTCCAGAAGCGCTAATTCGGCTCTGGTGTTAACGCCCAAAAGCTCATCTTTGTCCCCTTCATAATACCTGCAGACATGGCCAGACTGATGAGCCAGTCGGACTATTTCAGTGATGTAAAACTCTCCGGTCGATGCGCTTGGCTCGATCTCATTTATGAAGCGTTTTAGTATGTTTTTCCTGATTAACAATCCTGCATTACAGAGTGGAAGGATTTTGGCCGAAGAGAGCATGTCTTTAGCTTCGATAATACTTTTTACAGTGCCTTTTTCATCGGCGCATTCCAACCTTCCAAGACCATAGGTTCCGCTTGAATCCATGGCCAGAACAACGACGGCAGTTTTCTCGCATGTTTTCGAAATTTCTGCCAACTTTAGCAGCGTCTCTGAGGATACCAGTGGAATATCGCCGTAAAGTACGTATACCCAACCGTCAGAGGAATCATTTTGTAACGACTCCAAAGCGCATTTTACAGCGTCGGCGGTGCCTTTGGGAACATCCTGATAGGCTCTTTTTACACTCGACTCAAAGACAAGCTCTATATCTTTGTGCTTTGGATTCAAAACGGCTACAATTTCACTGGGATTTAGGGCTTTTGCAGTCCCGATCACATGATCAATCAGAGATAATCCACCGATTTTATGATATACCTTCGGAACACTGGATTTTAACCTTGATCCCACTCCGGCCGCTAATATAATAACAGAACCGTTCATCCTGTTCTCCACATGTAAAAATTTACCATATATAAACTTTTTCCTGATACGCTTATAACAACACAGAAGCAATATAATAGAAAATTGCGGCAGTTTATAGGGCAAATATTGTGAATAAAGTCGTTGCGATACTAGGAATTATAGTTCTGATAACTCTCGGCGGGTTATTCTTTTGTGCCGGATTCTTCACCGGAACGACCGTGTTTCCAACGCTGTCCACTGCAAATAAAGAAGGGACTGCCGCCAGTTCGGAGAAAGGAATTTCCCTGGACGATGTGGAAGCGGTTATCGATAATGAATCTGCAACCATGTCTGAAAAAGTCATGGCGATACTAGCTTCCGCTGCAGAGACAGCCAATTCTTCCATCTCAGATGCAATCGATAGGAGAAATTCTCCAACAACGGACGAATCGGCTAAAGTGTCTATCGACTCTCTACTAAGGGAAATAGCCGCTGGTCATGCGGTAAATGACGACTGTTCCCCCCAAAAAACTTTGGAGAGAATTCATACGCCTGTTCCGCTAAACCCCGACAGTCTTCACGGCAAAAGAATAGTTTTCATCGGATATTTCAAGAACAAAATTGCGTTGGAAATTCAAAAGCTTCTCGTTGGAAAAGGATACAGAGCACATTTAGAACAATCAAGAACGGGGGACGGCGAATCTTTCATATTTTGCGGCCCCTTTAAAAAAGAGAAGAACGCAAAAAAATTACTTAAATGGCTGCGCAAACATGATTTTTCCGAAGCAAGACTGGTGAATATATCCAACGAATCAATCGAGGAAACCCTGTACGACGCCGTAAACGATGATTCGGGACCTCCGGAAAACTCAGAAAAAGATATTCCAGAAACGCAACTTCCTCCGCTTTATAACATTCAACCGCAAGGAGTGGTGCCATTGCAACATGTTATGCAGTAGAAATTTAATTTAGTCATCGTAAAGAGATGCAACAATTTATCACATTCCTTGTCCTTTTTTCGATGGTTCTCTGTATATTTATCCCAGAACGACGGCATAATCTCACTGTTGTTTCTCAGACCTCGCATAGCGACGAAAAAACCTATGAATCATGTGAATATGAAATAGATCCCTCTCCTTTGGAGGATTATATTCTCCCGCTGACAATAAGAGAATTCTCCTCCTTAAACGAAAAGGAGGCGGGGTATTATCGCAGAAACACCTGGGATCCATCGAAAACCTTGGAGCAGAACAGGAAAACGCTTATCCATAATTTCATAGAAACATGTATAGATCTGGTGGAAGATTTCGTGCCGACCAACGACGGCGTAATCCTGAAACTAACAAGCAAAACCCAAGGATTGCTAATAGAATCCGCCCAGGTTGAAGAGGTGAGAAAGCGCGATCTCGAGGAACTTTTGTACGTCATGACCTACTCTCCTTCTTTTTGCCAGCTGTTGCGTTCGTTTTTGGCGAAATACAAAACTCTGCGATACAGGCCGCAGAGGGCCATATTTTTATTTACCAAAGGATCGGCCAATCATTCGTCCTGCACTACTTTACATCACATTCTGAATCTTAGAACCATGAATCAAACTGTCCTGTCCGCCATAGATTGCACAAAACATAAAATATTGGTCGGCACGACGATTTTTCACGAAATGCTGCACTGGTATCACAAAATTTGCGATAATGCGGAAAGCGAAAGACGCAGCCACTCGAAGGATTGCATCAGGAGACGCCTGCGCGACTATCTGCCGACAGCCGTTTTTGCAAGATACGGAGAAAAAGTCGCCGAATATTTCTCCAACGACGAAGAATACTACACCATATTCGGTCTGAAAGAGCATGGCGGCGAGTTGGTCGTGGATACTCTTTGCGAGGCGACGTATTCCTACGAGCAATTTCAATATATCAGAAGTTGTCACGCGGCGTTCCAACGCCATGTTCCAGACGAACGGCAATTTATCCTTAACTTTCGCGATTCTGCTCTGATGAAATTTTTCATGACTCGCCCTAACATGCCGCAATTCGGCATAGGCGAATTCCGTTGCTCCGACCTAGGCTTTCCAGATTGAATTTTAATCGACGAGAAATCAAAAAAGTGATAGATTCCAAATGCCTTATTTTTTGGAAGGAATGTTTGAATGCTTGGTGGTTATATGGTCGCTGTCGTGACTCCATTTAAAAATGGAAAAATTGACGTTGCAGCCTTCGAAAAATACATCGATCATATGGTGAACTCCGGAGTTTCCGGAATAGTCGTCTGCGGCTCCACCGGAGAATCATTGTCTCTATCGATGCAGGAAAAAACTGAATTGATGGGAATAGCATCCTCGATTAACAATGGAAGGATCAGATTAATTGGCGGAGTAATCAGCTCGACGACCGACGATTGCGTGGAGCTTATCAAACAAACAGAAAAATATGTGGAAAATTTTCTTTGTATTTGCCCATTCTATGTAAAACCGTCGCCGCAGCAAATATATTATCATTTCGAAAAATTAAGCGATGCTACTTCCCGCGGAATAATTTTATACAACAATCCCGGCAGAGTTGGAGTTAATATAAATTTCGATACTTTCAGAAAACTTTGTGACCTGAAAAATATTGTTGCAGTTAAAGAATGCGCGCCAGATCTATCAAGATTTTCCCTGTGGCGTTCGGAGGTCAAAGAAGATTTTTCTTTTTTGATAGGAAACGACGACGTGGCCTGCGGAGCGCTGGCCATGGGAGCGCGCGGAGTAATTTCCGTAAGCGCCAACGTAGCTCCGATCCTATGTGTAAAAATGTACAATGCTTTTATGCAGAATAATCTCGAAGAATTCGGGGTTTTGAGGGATTCTCTGGCTCCGTTGCACGAGCTCATGTTCGCAGAACCAAGTCCCGCTCCGACCAAATACGCTTTGAGTAGGCTAGGGATTATATCAAACGAATTGCGCAGACCATTGCTTCCCATAGGCGTGGAGCTGCAAACCAAAATAGATGATCTAATGTGTAGATTGGAGCTCATTTGATGGCAGCGTACAAAGAAGTCGGCTACAATCGCCGCGCCAATTATGATTATGAAATTCTGGAGAAAATAGAAGCCGGAATTGTTTTGCGTGGCAGCGAAGTGAAGTCTCTTCGAATGCATAAAATTAACCTGGCCGATGCCTATGCAGGACTATCAAAAGACTGCGAAGTTTTTCTTTATCAAATGCATATTCCGGAATACGCGCTTGCAAACCGCGGCAATCATGATCCAAAGAGAACACGAAAACTTCTTCTTAAAAAAAGACAGATTCTAAAATTGATCGGTCAGCTAAAAAAAGGAGGTTTTACGCTCGTTCCCATTAGTATATATTTTAATGAAAAAGGATTTGTGAAGATTTCTCTCGGAGTTGGAAAAGGAAAAAAGAATATAGATAAACGCGAGACCATTAAAGAACGAGAGTGGAATCGGGAAAAATTGAGAATCCTAAAAAATCGTCAATAGGGTTAAGCGAAAAACACGGGAAAAAAATAGTAGTGAAAAAGATCTTAGTTGCTAGTGGAAAAGGGAAAAGCAGCAAGGCTTCCTCCAGCTGCAGTAAAGGACTGGCGATCGGTTTTTTCTTAACGGCTTGTCACATGTCGGAGGTACGAGAGATGGAGCTCATAAAATATCCCAATCCAATTTTGTCACAAAAATGCGCAGAGGTTGAAGTAGGAGCCTCGGGGGTTTCAGAAATTCTCGATGAAATGTCTAAAAAATTATATGAATGGGAGGGCGCGGGACTTGCAGCTCCGCAGGTCGGTATTTTGAAAAGAATAGTCGTGATCGATATCCGAGAGGAGCCTCCACATTTGTATAAATTAATCAATCCTAAAATAACCCGGAAATCCGAGGAAATGGTCGAATCAAATGAGGGATGTTTGTCTCTTCCTATTCTAAGAGAAATGGTTTTCCGTCATGCATCTGTTACCGTGGAGTATTTAGACGAAAATTTCAAAGAAAAACAAATTGAAGCGACTGGATTTTTATCCTGTTGTCTGCAACACGAACTGGATCATTTGGACGGCGTGCTATACATCGATCGGCTTAGTAAATTCAAAAGATCACGCGCTATTAAAGAATTTTATAAATTACAGGAAGAGAAGCCAGAAGATGGAGGAGAATAAATCCATAGTTTTTATGGGGACCTCTGATTTTTCACTGAAAGCTCTGATTGCCCTCTACGAAGCAAAATTCCCCATTGTCGGCGTTTATACCCAGGCCCCCAAACCAGCCGGGCGAAGCTATAAAATTCAGAAATCCATCGTTCATAAATTCGCAGAGGAAAAAAAACTTCCGGTTTATTGTCCTCGAAGTTTTAAATCCGCCGGAGAGGTCGAGTTGTTTCGGTCGCTAAATCCGGACGTGGCCGTGGTTTCGTCCTATGGTCTGATAATTCCGAAAGAATTACTGAATATTCCGCCAGCGGGATTTATAAATATTCATGCCTCGTTGCTTCCCAGATGGCGCGGAGCAGCTCCGATACAGTCGGCCATACTGGCCGGAGATCAAAAAACCGGCATTACTATCATGAAAATGGACGATGGAGTAGATACTGGAGATATTATTTCCCAGAAGTCCGTGGATATTTCTCCGCGAACTTCCCATGGAGAATTGGCCGACCAGCTTGGAGACCTGGGAGCGGCTATGATTCTTGAGACTTTAAACAATCTTGATTACAGCATTCCTCAATCCAGAAAACAGCCTGCCGATGGAGTCACGTACGCCAAAAAAATATCCAAAAACTCCTGCAGGATTAATTGGAATGATTCGGCTGAAAACGTCCTAAGACACATAAAAGCCTTTTCTTCGATACCGGCGGCCTGGACAGAAATCGACGATATCTTGCTGAAAATTTTCAATGCCGAGATTGTGGATAAAAACGTCGACGTCCAATGTGGAACCATAAACGAAAATATGATCGTTACATGCAAAACCGGAGCGCTAAAATTAACCGAAATTCAGCCTTCGGGAAAGAACAAAATGTCCGGCGAGGATTTTATAAGAGGCCGAAAAAACCTAATCGGCAGGATCATACCCGATTACATGGAAATAACTAGCTAATTTGGAATCCGCCAGCCAGCCCAATCATGAGCCTTGACAACCAAGTCCCACGCTTTTTCCACTACGCAATTGAATCACCGTTCTTTTTAGATGTTGCGCGAATTCGATCAAATCCCTAGAACTAACTTTGTCTGAAAAACTGATCCTTATGGTGCAGGACGGTAATTTTTTTTCGGGATCGATGGCGGATATCACGTTCGATTGCCCCTGTCCGAGACACGAACATCCGCTGGAAAACGAGTAATCTTTAATCTGCTCCAGGAGATCTTTTAGTAAAACTCCTCCGATGGAAACCGACAATACATGGGACGGAACCGCCGAGTTAATGTACACGTCGTCAATTTTGGAAAGCTCTGAAATTAGCGCATGAAAATTCTTCTCTGTTTTTTCTCTATCAAATCGGGAATCTTCGACAGCCGATGCGAACGCCGCTATTAAAGCCGTCGGCTTGGTTCCCGGAAAAAATCTGTCGCCGGAGCCAAAAAGTATCGGCTGTAGTTGTTCCACATCTCTTACGTACAATGCGGCGATTCCCTTGGGCGCACCAATTTTATGCCCGGAAACCGAAAGTAAATCGAAATTAGATTCATCAACGTCCATATCATATTTGCAAAAAGCCTGGGCAGCGTCCGAATGGAACAATATTCCATGTTTTCTTGAGATTTCTCCTATGGATTTCATATCCTGTAGGGTTCCAATTTCGCTGTTAAACGTCTGAATCGATATTAACTTTGTATCTTTTCCTATGCTTTTTAGTAGCTGTTGCAGATTTATGCGTCCAAAACGATCAACGTCCAAATATGTGATTCTATAACCCATGCTTTCCAAATATTTGAACACATTCAGAACGCTTTTGTGCTCAATCTTTGTTGTTATCATGTGGCATCTTGGATAATTCCGCGCAACTCCGAGAATCGCAATGTTATTCGACATCGTCGCGCCGCTGGTAAACACAATTTGGTCGGATTTCGCATTAATTTTGCGCGCGATTACTTCGGCAGATCTTTTTTCAATTTCCAGCAGATTTTTCGCATGGGGATTAATTCCCGACGAATTTCCGTCCATGCGACTAACGGTGTTAAATTCGGCCAGAGCTTTTTCATTGATCGGAGAGGATGCGGCATAATCTAAAAACTTTATCTGATTGTTTGAAGAACACGACACCAGCAGAAGGCAACCTACGGTGCACAGGCCTTTCCCAGTAAAATTGTTGATACCCATATCTTCCCAAACTTTACGTTAGGATACACCAAATCATTTTCTAATCAACCATTGATAAAAAATGAGGAAATGATTTTATCGACGGTACCTGAAATATTTTTGAGATATGATTTCAAATCCATGGATATGTTGTATTAATTTTCCATTGGTCGGGTATAAACCTTGCACTTTAGTGCGAATTGCTTAAGCGTAATAGGAGTTGTAAGATGAGATATGAATGTCAAAGAAAGGTATACCAAAGGTGCCCACGCGACACTGGACTTGCAGTATCACTTTGTGTGGAAAACGAAATATTCCTACAAAGTGTTGTGTGGAGATGTTGCTCTGCGGCTGAGAGATCTAATAAAGGAAATATGTGCTCTTTTTATGTATCTATTCTTCTTTGATATATCCTACCTTATCCTATAAGAAAATCTACTCAATCTACTCTTGAACCAAGGATGAATAAAGTTTTAGAGCTGTATGCCTCTGTTTTTCAGCGATTGTGATCCTCTCCAAGAAATTACAACTGCAGGATGCG
>JAIRMS010000007.1 GCA_031258475.1 Holosporaceae bacterium | reverse complement strand
AGAGCATTTTGAATGATAAAGATAGAGCAGTTATTGCTGATTTAGTTGGGAAGAATCTACAACTTACGGGGGAAGTTTTGTGTCGAAAAGTTTTGGAAATCTGCAGCAAAAAAGTAAGTCCGGCAACGATGTATCGAGAACTTGTGAAAATTGGTTATTCGCACATAACGCCACGTCCGCGGCATTATAAGCAGGACAAAGAAAAGGTGGCGGCTTTTAAAAAAACATCAACGAAGCTCTAAAAAAGTCTGCAATAATAATTATTTGGATGTTTAATAATGAGGAATGGTATTATTTTTCTACCTCTATATTCTCCTGATCTAAATCCCATAGAACACTTTTTGGATTGGATGAAAAACAAAATCAGAAATACTGCACACCTATTCCCAACACTGGAATTTGCCATAATGGCCGCAGTAAATGCTAAGCGAGTTTAGTATACCAAAATAATCGCCGAAATAGCGATCAGTATTTGTGTTCTTGCTGACATAGCTCATTTCTCCACAATCTATCGTTCGATGCTAATACCAAAAAGTTAAATCTCTATTGACACGCAAAATTTTTATCGCACGAGATCGTTTCACCAAATTCGCAGATTATCTTGGAAGATTTCATTTGATTGCGAAACCAGACGTACTGTCTTTTGGCGTATTGTTTGATTTGAATGTGCATTAATCGAACGCATTCGTCGATGGAAATTCCCCCCTTTAAAAGAGAGATTATTTCCCCATAGCCCAGAGTGTTTTTTAAAAAGCCATCGTAGCCGGGATATTTTTCGATGAAATTTTTCACTTCGATGACGACTCCAGCATGCATCATTTTTTCTATGCGGGCCAGACATCTTTCGTTGAGTTTATCCCGGGGAGGGAGCAAAATCAGCGAAAATGTTCGGTATTTATTTTCGTTTTTTTTATCTTTCCACCATTCGGAGAGTGGTTTCCCGGTGTAGGAGGCTACTTCATAGGCCCGCAAAATTCGCTGGGTATTGTTTCTGTGTAAAGTTTTGCACAACTCCGGATCCAGCGCAGTCAGCAGATCGAAAAAGTTGTCTCTGCCCAGCTGTCGGAATTTTTCCTGTACTTCGTTTCGAAAATCCAAAGGAATTTCCGGAATATTTGATATTCCGTTTATCAGAGAGTTGATATACAA
Source organism: Holosporaceae bacterium (assembly GCA_031258475.1). Classification (GTDB taxonomy): domain Bacteria; phylum Pseudomonadota; class Alphaproteobacteria; order UBA3830; family UBA3830; genus JAIRMQ01. The sequence continues at coordinate 26,337 of JAIRMS010000007.1, read as the reverse complement.
TCCGGTTCCTCCGCAAATTACTGCGATTTTGCCCTCCGCGCGCAGCTGCTGGATCTTTTTTTCGGCCAACCCAAGCCAAGCGGCAACCGAAGAAGTCTCGTGGGGAGATAATATTCCGTATAAATGGTGGTTGATCAACCTCTGTAAATCGTCGGAAGGATAAGCCGTGAGGATTTTTAGCTCGTTGTACAACTGCACACGATCAGCGTTGATAATTTCGGCTTTTATATCGAAATTATCCCGTAAATACCGGGCATATCTAACTGCGAGATTTGATTTCCCCGAGGCAGTTGGTCCGGCGATAACAATTAAATCAGGCGCCACTTCGGCCTTAGCGTATCTTTCATCTTTTCCATAATGCTCTTATTAGATTTCTGCACTGGTGGCGTTTTATTTATTATCGGGGATGGTTTTGCTGGACAGAAACCCATGACAACGTAGTCCGACCTGCGACTCTGGGGATCATACATGTAAAAAGCCAATTCCTTACTTTTTTTCACAGCAGCATCTGTTGATAATTTCTTCAGCTCGGTTTTGAGACCTGCAATTGTTGAAACATTTGCTTGATTCACACTTAAAATCACGTGCCCAACGGATACTTCGTTGGCCAATAGATTTCCGATGTACGAAATCATTATTCCCTTGATATTATCAGGAATATCGAAATTTTTTCGAAGATCGGACGTTAATTCCGTAACGCCAATTTCCATTCCATCTATTTTTTCATATGGAATTTCGGTTTTTTCAGGAGCGTTGTCCTGCCCCACACAGAGATCGTCGTCGTTTCTAATTCCAACCACAACGCTAAGTTTCATTCCAACTTTGTGCTTCATAACCTGAATGGGAATGACTTTGCCGATTGGAAGACTGTTCAGCATCAGTTCCAAATTCGTGTTTTCATAGATTGCTTCGTCGTTCACAGACATCAAAATGTCGCCGACCTGGACACCAGCCGCTGCGGCCGGAGAATTTTTTTCAACTTTTGAAATGACGTATCCGTATTGTTTTCCGAGACCAAGCGCACTGGCCGCTTTTTTGCTCAAAGGAGAGACTCCTATGCCCAGCCAGCTACGCTGCATTTTCCCATGATCTCTCAGTTCCTGTATAACCTTTTTCAAGGTATTCGAAGGAATGGCAAAATTAATTCCGGTATTATGTATACCATCGGAGAAAAACACCGTTATCATGCCGACCACTTCCGCATTATATGTAAAGAGAGGCCCGCCAGAATTGCCATAGTTAACGGCGGCGTCTGTCTGAAGATAGTAAACAAGATCGCCTCCGGCCCCAAGTTCCGCAATTTGATTTGATAAATTCCGCCCTTTGGATGAAATAACCCCGGACGTTACAGTTTTTCCAAAACCAAATGGATTTCCTATGGCAACCACTGGATCACCTATCTCCACCCTATCGGAATCCGCAAATTGCACGAACGGAAGCTTCGTGTCCACATCTATTTTCAACAACGCAATATCCGAGCGATCATCTTTGCCTATGATTTTAGCAATAAACTCACTGCCATCGTGCAGAACGATTTTGATTCTGTTCGTCGAATCGATTACGTGACAGTTGGTAACTATATATCCATTTTCGTCGATGATAAATCCTGTGCCGTTCGAAGACTCTTTCCTGTCCGATCCCCTGTACTCATCGGAAGGATTTTTATCGGTAACAATCACGTCGACAACGGTGCTTATCAAACGAGGAATGCCACCCTTAACCGCAACACCTGGGACTCCGGACGCCTGCGCCACTTCCAATGTAAAAAGGAGTAGAAATAACAAAGATCTCAAGATCTACTTTCCTTTCATTACGTTAAAAAACTCGCTTTTCGGAGAAATAACGAAAGTCGAATTTTCGGAATTGAACGCTGTGCGATACGCTTCCAACGATTGGAAAAAAGCAAAGAAATCCCCGTCTTTCGAATATGCTTCCGTGTATATCTTATTCGCTTCGAGTTCTCCTTCCGCAATTAGAATTTGAACTTTGGTATTGGCCTCTGAAAGCGCAATGGCGTTTTCCTTATCTGCCGTGGATTTGATAACCTGAGATATTTCGATACCCTTTGCCCGCAGCTCCCGCGCTTCTTTTTCTCTTTCGCTCATCATGCGTTTGCATATTGCTTCGCTATTTTGAGTAGGAAGATCGGTTTTGCGAATTCTAACGTCAATTACGTTGATTCCAAATCTTTTGGCCGCCTTATTAACTTCGTCCCGGATTTTGTTCATGGCGGAAATCCTGGTGTCGGAAAGCAACGATGACAAACTCACCCCTCCGAGAACGCTGCTCAAACTGCCGAGAACAACTGGATTCAGTCTATTGAGAACCCCATTTTCGCTTCCGACGGATTGGTAGAATCTCAGCGGATCGGTAATCACGTAGCGACCAAAAGCATCAACCATGATGCGTCTTTTATCTCCAAGGGTGATTTCCAGCGCGGATAATTCAACGCTCATCAATCTTTTATCAAAAAAAACGACGTTTTCCAAGAAAGGTATCTTAAGATGAAGTCCAGAATCTTTTATAACTCTGACCGGCTCTCCCAATCTAACGACCACCGCCTGCTCTATCTGATTTACCGTAAACATCACTCCATTAAAAAGTAGAAATACAACGGCCAAAATTACAAAACTGGACGGAGATTTCGGGCTCATTGTTGCGCCTCCTCTTTGATAGTTTTTATTTTATTTAACTCCGTTAGTGGAAGATACGGCACTGATTTAACGTCGCTATCTATTATGATTTTATTAACGCCCTTGTAAATATCCCTCATGTTTTCTATATACAAACGCTTCGAGACTATCTCCGGAGCAAGCTTATATTGAGAATAAGCGGACGTAAATCTTGCAACAGTTCCGCGTGCCGTTTCTACGATGGAACGCTTGACTGCTTCTCCATTATTGATTTTCTCAGCGATCAGTCCACGGGTTCTCGCACGGGTATCGCGATCGTAGGCTTCAGCCTTGTTTTTTTCACTCTGCTGCTCCGCCTGTGCCCGTTCAACGTCCCTAAACGAATCTATGACCGACGCAGGAGGCTCGACCCGCTGCAGTTCGACGCGCACAATTTCTATTCCCATTTTGTACTCGTCCATCAAATCTTGCAGATTGTCCTTCGCTTTTTTCTGAATTTCGCCCCTTCCTTCAGTTTGAACATAGGTAAACGGAGTCTGGCCGACTATTTCTCGCATTACGCTTTCGGCCACGGCCCTCACCGTAATTTCCGGATATTTTGCGTTAAAAAGATAATCCTCCACCCCATTGTCCTTAATTTTCCAAAGAACGCTGAAGCTTATGTTGGCCAAATTAGAATCGCCGGTGAGAACCAAACTTTCCTCCTGCTGATCTCTAAAAAACGAGCCAATATCTATTTGATTTATTTTTGTTACTTTTTGCAGGATGACGCGTTCAAATGGACGGGGCAGAATGTATTGCAAACCAGGCCCGACGGTGCGCACCCATCTTCCAAATCGCAGAACGACTCCGCGTTGATCATATTGCACTTGATAAAATCCGGAAGCCAAATACAATGCGCCCAGAACAATAATCAGTAAATAGGTAAAACTTGCAGGAGGAGTATTCTTTTCGCCTTTTTCCAAAGAAGTTATATGTTTTTTCAACTTTTCGACAAAATCAGAAAAAAAATCCTGCTCCGAACGATTTTTCCCCCAAGGATCTTCATCGTTTTCCCAGGGATTTTTCGAAGACATACTGCACCTTTATGCGAAACCGTCACTAATCTATCAGATTTTCAGTAATATGAATAGGGTATTTATTTTGGCATCAGGCTTTTCCACAACCTCTCGAACTCCTCTTCTTTTGTGAAGAGAGGTGATATTCGTGATTTCCCTATTGTCACAAATTCTGCGGACAGATTTGGCCATATGGGGCTTCCCACTCTTTCTATCGTTGGTTCATAGCCTTGATCAGCTGCTTCCGTGCACCATTTTAACGCCAACTCCACAGGCGTGTATTGTGCGCAGCCACTGAGTATAGTAGGCTCTTGAAAGACGTCAAATCTGTCCTTAGAATATGTTATCGGGTGCGCCGCCCATTCAAAAATTGTGGAGATGCATTATGGAATTAAAGGGCAGCAAAACGGAAAAGAATCTGATCGAGGCGTTTGCCGGGGAATCCCAGGCGAGAAATAAGTATTCCTATTTCGCGTCGCAGGCGAAAAAAGAAGGATACGTTCAGATAGGCGAGATATTTGAAGAGACCGCCAATAACGAGAGGGAACATGCAAAAATCTGGTTTAAATTGATAAACGGAGGCGCGGTTTCAAAAACGATCGAGAATTTAAAAGCTGCTGCCGATGGCGAGAACTACGAACATATCAAAATGTATCCACTTTTCGCGAAGGAAGCTGAAGAGGAAGGATTTCCGGAGATTGCTTTTCTTTTCAGATCCGTCGCCGAGATTGAAAAGTGCCACGAAGAACGGTTTAGGAAGCTTTTGGCCAACATTCTCGCCGACAAAGTGCTCAAAAAAGACGACAAAGTCGTCTGGGAATGTCACAATTGTGGATATCGTTTTGATGGAAGGAATGCTCCGGAGACGTGTCCCGTGTGCAAGCATCCCGGAGGATTCTTCCAGTTAGAAGCGAATAATTACTAATGGGCCAATGGTTGGTTAGTCCATTATTCCGTGTTCGCGCTCGAGTAACTCTTTGAAATATTTGGCTTTTTTGATATGAGAAAGCTCGGTTTTTTTGTTGAGCTTCTTTAAACATCCCGTTAACATTTCCTGGGCGGAACGGTAATGTTGCAGAAGCATTTGTTCCTGGGCTAGCATCAACAGAGACAGCCCCTCTCTTTTTTGTTTTCCGTATCCCTTTGCAAGTAATCTATAGATATCGCTGTTAAAATTGTCCTCGTACTTTGTCGCTTCCAAAATTGATATGGCCAGATCGATTTTTTTGTTCGCTTCGATTAGCACATTTGCATAATCGATTTTTATTAACACATTGATATCGTTGTGATAAATTTTTTCATAAATTTGTATAGATTCTTCTAGTCTGCCGGCTTCATATAAAGTTTGCGCCAGAGTTTCTTGATAGAAGATATCGAGCGGATTAGTTTTTACAAGTTTTCGTAGAATATCGATCGCTTCCTTCGATCTGCCCATTCTGTGAAAATATATCGCTTTTGAATAATCGTCGCTCAGTATTGTGGTTTTTATCTGAGGTTTTTTCAAATACGCTTTCAGTTTGATCAGCAGGCGATTATATTTGGTCGCCAGTTTCTGATCTGCTTTATAGTTTTTGAATTTTGCTCGCTTCTGAAGAGCAGAAATTCTATCACTGGTTTTTGGATGAGTTCTGATGTAAACGGGTAAATTTATTCCGCCGTTTAAAATATCGAGACGTTGGAAAGTGGAGAACGCTTCGATTAAAACGTCCGCGCCGTATCCTAGTTTTTCAAGATATGTCGCCGCCAGAGCGTCCGCCGCCATTTCTTCTCCTCTGGAAAAACGCAGATAAAATCTTTCATCTGTCATTGCGTATCCCAACAACAATGCAATTGATTCCTGCGATCCTGTGAGGGCGGCTCCCAGCATTCCTGCCAACGCCACAAGCATAAAATTTTTGGAGCGTTGTTGGATTACGTTTATGTGCCGATTGATATGTCCGGCGGCGATATGTCCGGTTTCATGACACAATATGGCCATGAGATGCAGCGGATTTTCAAATTGCAGAAGCAGTCCGGAATTGATGAAAATGTATCCGTTTCCGATGGTAAATGCATTGATAGTTTCGGAGTTTATAACGTATACCTTCGCCGATTTTGGTCTAAGTCCGGCTACTTTGAAGATATCTCCAGTAATTTCTCTGAGAATTTCTTCGACTTCTGCGTCGCGAACAACATTTATCGCCTGGGCAATGCCGCCGACGATTACAACGGTAGAAATCAACAGAGAGCGCAGAAATTTCATGGAGACGTATGTCTGATATCGTTGATTTTTTCCAGAATGCTTTTGGCAGTGGCAACCATGTCGACATTTTCGAAACAGAAATCGTAGAGATCCGCTTTGGCGATATCTTTCCGGGCCATGCTGATCCTGCGTTTAATCGCTTCTGGAGAATCCTCTCCCCGAATTTTTATGCGCGATTCCAAATCCTCAATCGACGGAGGCAAAATGAATATTCCATACACATTAGTTTTAATGGCGTTTTTTATCTTTAGGAATCCTTCCCAATTGATGACTAAAATAGAGTCCTCTCCGCTGTTTATTTTTTCTTCGACGGCAGAGAACATAACTCCATAGTAATTTCCATAGACCTCGGAGAATTCTATTAGGTTACCCCTGGCCATTTCCAACAAAAAATCATTCTTCGGGATAAAAAAGTAATCCACCCCGTGTTGCTCGGATTTTCTCATTTCCCGGGTGGTACACGTTACTATTCTGCCAATTGTTCTATCTATTTTTAGAATTTCATTAACGACGGAATTCTTACCAACAGCGGATGGTCCGGAAACTACAAATAACAATGTTCTCCCTTTTCTTCGCAGATCTTCACTTCGCATGAGTTTATAACAGAATGGTTTTATTTACATGCGTTTTTTTATCAGATCTTAATGTTTTGTTAAACGGAGCGTGATTGATCTGATCCTATACACCTAAATGGATTGCTTCGCACGCCCGCGTAATGACGAGTGGATAATGTTACTGGATTGCTTCGTCGCTGCGCTCCTCGCAATGACGATCGTGAGTGTCTCTAAAACAACACTACTTCGTCATTCGTGATTCATGCATAACAAAAAAGGCATTCTTTTGTTATTATTTAACCTTTTAGCTATATGCTTTTATCTATAAATTATAATACGGGTGAGATAAATCAACTCGAATATTTGATAAATTTAGGGGAAAATTATGAAAATTAAAACACTTGCAATAATCATAGGTGCGCTTGGGCTGTCGACTTTGCTGACTTATCAGGAAGAGGCGAGAAGCATGAAAAGCTCTAAAGGGAAAAAGGATGACAAGGTACTTGTCGAAGTGGTGCCTTGGATCGGAGGAACGGATATGAACGAAGAGACAGAACTCAAGGAAATGCTGTGGAGATTTATTCACGAAGAGGGACTGGGAAACGACGAGAACTTGCTCAGACACTTTGGGATCCACCACACGATTAACCACAAGTCAGAAAAATGCGAGTTGATAGTGCACCCCAACAGTGACCAAACCCATACTGTACGCTTAATGTGCAAGGAAGAGGACCTGAAGTCCGTGCTAACACACGTTGTCGATGCCGCGAAAAAGGCGATCGGTAAACAGCTGGAAAGTGCGGCTGAAGTTTGGACAATAGGGTGCGCGGGCAAAGGCCGACTCCGGATAGGACTGAAGAACCAAGAGGGACTAGATCTGTATAAAAGATTGAGGGACAAGGGTACCTTCTGTACCATCAGCGGGGTAGACAGAGAAGGCGGCCTGCATTGGAAACCCTGTGAAGTCACAATAGATGCGGTCGTACTTCAAGGAGACGCAAAAGGGCTGAACAGCATATATCTGGAAACAACACCGATCGCGGTGAACGCAGAAAGCCTAACAATAAGGACGGAAAAAAAACTAGAACTGGGGAAGGGAACGACGGGAAAACATGCTTTTGGAAAAGCGGTAGGTGTCAGACGACCGAACTGGCCACATCCAAATCCAAAGCCAGGAACAGCGAAACCTGCCCCGCCGACATCGGACCAACTGAAAGCTATAAGGAAGGAAATACTGACTCTGCGACTAGGAGAACTCAAAGCGATAAATAGGGCGATGGACAGGCTTCGGATAGAGTATAACAAAATAAATGGAGCCGCGCAAATGCCACAGGTACTGTTGAGCGAACAGGGAACTGATACGGAACCACTTTCATCTTTTACACCTCAGTTCTCCTCGGAGCTATGGAGTACAGTGAAAACAGCCCAGGACGCCTTGTCGTTGGAGCGGATCCTCGCGAACTTGAAATGGCAAAAGCTGCGGAATCAGCATCCAGGGAAGGATTGCAGAGATGCTAATTGGAACGAAGATGCACACACATATGCCAGTCAAAAAACGATTGGCCAGGTGCTTACGTATCGCTATGTGACGGTAGATGGACGGAAGCTTTGGCGATTAGCAACGGGGCACCAGCACGGAAGATATGGGAATATGTGTCCGCTGTTAGCTACAGGACCACTGAATAAACAAGACATAACAAATATAGCCCGAAGTTTTAAGCTGCAGTCACACCCGGGAACAGTTGGAGAATTATGGGCTGCGATAAACGAAGGAGACGCGCAGATAGATGAAATGGATGGCACGTGGTGGACACAGTTATCAACAGGGCTGAACGCAAGGATCAACATCTGGCAAGAGATCGACGAACAGGTCCCAGACGACGAGGACAATGGCCTGATGGGAGTGATAGTGTGCATGGAATCCTACGGCCAGGAGGGCGGAAAGGAAATCAACCTGTACCTACGTCCAGGACACTACACACGGCTGGTTTTCGACTGCGAAGAAGATGAAATCACAGGCTATACAAGCTTCCAGACTGGGTTTGAACCGATATTCTAACAAATTGTCAGGATAGAGCTCGCAACAACTCCTCTGCTAATGACCGCAATAACAGTGAATCAGGACTGTTACTGGGCGGGTAAAAATTATGATCGTGCAGGAATTTAAGTGGAACGGACAACCAGAAGATCCTGCTCTCTTCCTTTGCGTTCCATATGTCTATATCGCGCAAAACGCAGGCACAGAGCTGAGAAGCTATTTCTGTATCCTCATCCTCCCTGAGGGGTATTCCATAAGCACGCTTCATTGAGAGTATACCTCCTACCCAAATACTGGACAATATACTACTAAAAACAGGGACGACTTCGTTCTTCCTTAAATAATCCAAAATATCAAGGCACTCCGATCGATCTAACATCAAAATCTTTGCCTGAGCCAGTCTGACAAGACACGACAGGTCATCTGCAAGTTCTTTGTAATCACCGTCTGTATGTGTTAGCCCCGGTTCATCGTCTCCACGCAACGAGGATCGTATCGAGGCTAACGTTCTAGGCTTCAAGGTCTCCGGTTCAAACTCCATCATATCCTGAAAATGAAATGTTTTCCAAAAGTCACCGTCATCAATGGATATGGCAAAACTGCTAAAATGAAATTTCTCATGATCAACTTCTTTATCCTCATCCATCCCTCGCACATCAGCTCCACACAGTGCCACTGCAGCGCAGCACGCGCCACCCACACTTTTTACTATACCGCGATAATTCACAACAACCTCCCAATACCTCAATAATCGTACAAACCAACAACTTATGCGCTCACGCTAGCACCACTGTTTCCCGCAGTCAATGGCCAGTTTAAAAAAAATAAAATATTTTACAGACTTTGGTATTTTTAGTTCCAGAGAATAGATAAAATTTTATGCGGTGTTACACAAGGACTACTATGAAAGTGCGAAGTCAGCATCTAGCTTGATCGCCGCAGACGCGTAGCTGAGGGGGAATAGATTGCGAGCGAAGCGAAGCAATCCAGAAAATGAAAATCGCATTTTCAAGGTGATTCATGCATATAGACAAATGCCTGTATTGACTGACCAGCGCGGATTCAGGCAATCCTAACTCGAATCCGACCTTTTCAATGGCAAAAAACCTCCGACGAATGCCGGAGATTTTTGGAAAATACGGGGGTTGGGTACCCTCGGGTTATTAGGTTCTCCTGCGCTTCCCCTTGCCCTTGCCTCCTCTACCTCCTCTATCTGCTTGTGGCAGGACAAACCGTGGCGTGGCAGGCTCCGCCGTAGGCTGAGTTGGTTGCGCTTCGGAAGAAAGTGCTTGACGATCAGGTTGCTCTGGAAATTCCATGGATGAGATTAGGAGGGCGCCATAGCGCAGTAATATTGCAACCAAATTGTCTTTCAGCGTCTGTTGACTTGCTAGAGGTTCGGTTTTTGTGTACTCTTTCCGCAAGCCGTCCAACGCAGATGACAGCGCCACGAGATCTGAATTTAGTTGGTCCAGAATTTTATATTTGGCGGTCTTGGCATCGGCATCACACTTACAAAGGAAGTCCATGAGGCCAGACCAATGTGTCCAAAAGGCGTTAAGTGCGTTGGAGCGTTCCCCTGGGTCGAAACCCGTATAGGTGGTTAACTCAAAGATTTCAGATGTAGCTTTCCCTATGTTGATGCCGCATTCTTTCATCAACTCGAAGCGAGGCGCCAGTTCGAGATCTATTCCATCGTATGAAATGGCATCCCTCTGAGCTTGGAGTGCCGCTATCCTCGACTCCAGTCCGTTCATTTCGCCACCTAGTGCATTCAATCTTCCCAAGGCCACATCGCGTTGGTCGCGAGCTACGGCCAGTTCGGCACAAAGTGTGTCAGGCGTTTTTGTGCAGTGAGGCGCCAGTGCGACTAACGCAGCCCCATATTGTCCCGTCCCAAGGAGGTGCGCGACCGGCACCAGAGGTCCAATCGCGAAACCAAATTCTGCCCCGAGCGTGTCCTGACTTAATTCTAAGGACAATAGCTCCTGCTGTAGATCGACTTCATATCGCCGAAAAAGTTCGACTAAACCTTGATAGTCACCAAGAGTTCTAAAGCATGTTTCCAAAAGGTCTATCGCTGGATGGCCAGGGGCATATATCGACAAAACATATTCTTGTATGTAAGCTCGGCCGACAGTGAAAAAAAAGCGCTCCTGACTCGAGCTTTTTTTGTCTTTAACCGCCTTTGCAAGATTCTGCGCGAGCTGTTTTAAAAAAAAATCGGCAGGGTGTTTCAGCAGCGCCTCGACCTCGTCCTTATCGACGGACGGGAAGAGAGTGGACCAGTTTCGTGCATCAATATCCTTTAGTGGTTGTTCCCTAAAACTCTCGCTCGCCGTTCTAATCCCTGTTATGTTCACAACAGTAAAAACAGCGTTATTAAATGCTCTACTCCCTATCCGATGATTTTCCGTCAGTGACCAATGATCACTGTTAAAACGCATAAGGCTCATCATCCCACACGCATGTCCCACAATTGCCAACATCGCCAGAAAAGCTATTTTTTTCATTTTAATCGAACAAATATTGTTTAATCCACATTTTGATAAAATTCAATACCCATTCACATAAAAATTAATAAATTGTTAACTATTTTGTGATATAATGCGCAACACTCTCCCACTGAGACTGCTGTAAGATCAGGATAAATGGGCATAATTCGTGTCCAATCTCTGTTTCCAAAATAAATTTGAAAAATTCACCGAAACTTTTTGGCTAAACCAATACATTCTGGAAATTTCTCTTGTTTTTAATTATAAATGGGTGCAAAATATAGGCATGGTGTGGTTATGTATAACAAAGACAACGTATTTTATAAAATTCTAAAATCTGAAATTCCCGCAGAAGTCATATACGAAGATGAAGCTGCTCTGGCTTTTCATGATATACACCCTCAGAAAAAAATCCATGCCCTGGTAATTACAAAGGGCTTGTATTCGAATTTTGACGATTTTATTTCAAGCGCATCAGCGCAGGAAATTAGGATTTTCTTTAGTGCCGTCTCCAAGGTCGCAGATATGCTAGGTGTTTCCCAGACGGGATATCGAATAATAAGCAATATCGGTCCGGACTCCGGACAGGAAGTCGAGCATTTCCATATACATATTTGGGGTGGTGAGAAATTATAAACAGAAACTATCATTCTAAAAGTCGGCAGTATTGTTATTTTGCAACTGATTCAATAGAAACTGCGCAAATATCCTTGATTTTTATAAAATGGCTTTTAGTCTTGCAATGAAAGTAACCAAACTTGGAGTCCAGATTGGAAGATAATAGGTTTTCAGAGGAAAAGTATAAAGTTAATAGGGCGATTACCGCGCCACAGGTGCGTTTGATAGATCAAAACAGCAATTCAGTTGGCATCGTGGACATAAGAGAGGCGATGTCTATGGCTCGCGAGGCGGGGCTTGACCTCGTTGAGATAGTGGCTCAGGCTGTTCCTCCGGTTTGCAAAATAATCGACTATGGTAAACTGAAGTACGAGCTTCAGAAAAAGAAATCCGAGGCGAAGAAAAAACAGAAAATCATCGAAATAAAAGAGGTTAAACTAACTCCGTCAATCGGAAGTCACGATTATCAGGTAAAACTCACCAATATCAACAGATTTATAAATGACGGAAACAAAGTCAAAATTATTCTGCGTTTTCGCGGCCGTGAATTTTCACACAAAGAAGTTGGAGAAAAATTGCTGAATCGTCTGACAGAGGACGTAAGAGAAATCGCGAAATGTGAAGAATCGACAAAATTAGAGGGAAAACAGATGGTTATGATTTTTTCTCCCAATGTTTCAAAATGAGTGAAAAAATCTTTAAATGCACCATTGGAAATTTCGACATAAAAGACGCGTTCAAAGTGGTGGATCTTTTGTTCGAAAGGGAATATGCGTCAGTTTCCTGCGCGGAGGGGAAAAATGACAACTGGATCGTCGAGATATTACACAATAAAAAAATTCCGGAATCCGAAATTAGTGCTGTCTTATGTAACTATCGTTTTTCCAAAATAGAAACGGAAGAGTTGAAAGAAACGAATTGGCTGCAAAAGTGTTTCGAAAACTTTAAACCAATAACAGTTGGGAATTTTTACGTATACGGTCCACATCTGCGTGGCGAGTTAAGACCAACCAACAAAATTGCGATAGAAATTGCCGCCGCAACGGCTTTTGGAACAGGAGAGCATCCGACAACCAATCGCTGTCTAATCGCCTGTCAGACTTTCTTTGATGAAAAACTGCACAGATCTGCCTTGGATATTGGATGTGGTTCCGGAATTCTGAGCATCGCCCTGGCCAAATTGGGAGCCAAACACATCGATGCCTACGATAACGACAACGAAGCTGTGCGAATTTCCCAGGAGAATGTTGTAATTAATAAAGTCGCGCATAGAATAAATGTATTCCAAAATCAAAGCTGCGAATTTAATCAAGGGAAACACGATTTTATCGTGGCTAATATTATTGCAGAGCCGCTAATTTCGATGAGTGAAGCGATCTCGTCTTCTCTCTCCGAAGACGGAATACTTGTTCTGTCTGGATTTACGTCGGACGACGACGGCGTTTCACGAAAATATCTTTCTCTGGGACTAAATCTCAATTTTAGATACGATCACAAAAATTGGACGACTTTGGTTTTTGATCGTAAATGTTGTGCGACTCAGTAGACCTCTCTCGAAACCGAGTAATTTCGAGGAATTTTCAGGCGTTACCGGAGCGCAGAACCGCAGTGTACTTTGACGTACGTGAGGATTCGAGCACCGGAACAACGCAAAAATTACCGAAAGGACGATGGTTACGAGAAGATCTAGTAACTGCTTTTAGTGTTTGCTTTGTCTTAGAGTTGATACAACAAGGCTGCAGCTAATCATGAAAGTGATCATGGAGCTGCCTCCGTACGACAAAAACGGCAGCGGAATTCCGACAATCGGAAGAAGTCCAGTAACCATCGCAATATTCACAAAAACATGCAGAAACATCAGAACGCCCAGTCCATAACACATGAGTTTTGCAAATTTAGCCCGTGATTCCGAAGCAACCCAGAAAAAAAAATAACAAATGGCCAGAAACAAAAGAATAACCAAAAGAGTTCCGGCAAATCCGAATTCCTCCGCGATTGTTGTAAAGATGAAATCCGTGTTTTTTTCCGGAAGAAAATTCAGCTTGCTTTGAGTTCCCTGCAGAAAACCTCTTCCCCATATGTGTCCGGAGCCGATTGCGATTTTGGACTGTAAAATGTGATATCCTATTCCCAGAGGATCTCTGTCTGGATTGAAAAATGTGAGAATTCTGTTTTTTTGGTAGTCGTGCAAAAAAAACCATCCGAAGGGGCACAGCGTGATGCACGAGATCACAAAAGTAATGAATATTTTCAATGGGAATCCGGACAAAAATATCATGCTTGCACCGACGCCGATCAGCAGGCCGGCCGTTCCCAGATCGGGCTGCCTAAGTATTAGAATCGTCGGCAGCATCATGAGGAAAATTGGGAAAACATGAAATTTAAATTCCAGAGCTTCGGTCGACGACAACATGGAGTAATATCTAGCCAGCGCCAGAATCAAAGTTAGTTTCATCAGTTCAGAAGGCTGAAATGTGAAAAAGTACAGATCCATCCAACGCTGCGCTCCAAGTTTTACGATTCCCAATAAATCTACGATGACCAGCGAAGCAAAAACAAACATGTAAAATGCATAGGCAAAGTTATTCCAAAATTTGAAATCAATCGCACATATACCAAACATAACAATTACGCCGACGATCATTCTGATTATGTGGCGTTCTAATTGACCTCTCCATTGTCCGTCAAATGCGCTGTATTGTCCCAAAAAACCGATTAACAATAGAAGAAACAGTATGATGAACAGTATTTTAAATTCATTGGGAAAGAGACGAGCGGATTTCATTTTTTCATCAGTCTATCGAATATTTTCCGAGCAATTGGAGCGGCAACGGATGCGCCTCCACCGCCATGTTCTATCAAAACTGCCACCACGTATCTCGGATTTTTATAGGGAGCGCATCCAACGAAAACGGCGTGATCTCTTAGCTTCCATTGGACAAGTTTTTGGTTCGTTCCGGCCTCGTTCGTCTTTATTTTTCTCACCTGGGAGGACCCGGTCTTTCCAGAAATTCCGTAATCCGTCCGACACGAACCAGCAGCGGTGCCAGAAACGCAAACCTGATGGAGCGCATTTTTTATTATCTCCAGATATTCCTGATTTATTGGATTCTGAAGTTTGTTTTTCTTTCCATCCTTAATTAATGTTGGCGAAAAATCGTAGTTTCCAGCATAGAGTTTTCCGAACATAACAGCAGATTGCATGAGTGTCGCAAGAACTGCTCCCTGTCCTATTCCTGCAATCATGGTTTCATAGGGTTTCCAGGAAGTTCCATATCTTAAAAATTTCCATTTTTTTGTTGGAAGCAATCCGGAGTTTTCATTTGGTAATTCTATGCCGGTTGCCGTACCAAATCCAAATTTTTGCGCATATTTAACGATTGTATCTATTCCCAATTTTTTGGCTATTTCAAAGAAATAGCAATCGCAGGACAATCTGAGTGCGTCGCAAAGGTTTACGCTGCCGTGTCCTTGCCTATTCCAGCAGTGGAACACGTGATCTTTGAGTTTCACGCCACCACCACAGAAAACTTTATCTTTGGGAGACACGATTTTTTCGCTCAACGCAGCGAAAGCCGTAATTATCTTAAAAATCGAGCCGGGTGGATATGAGCAACTGACGGCGCGGTTCATTAGAGGAAACAGAGGATCGTTTGTTATTGAGCGCCACTGAGACTGGGTCAGTTTATTGGATATAATATTTGGATCAAAAGCCGGAATCGAAACCATCGACAGAACTTCTCCGTTGGATATATCTAGAACAACACAGGATCCGGCTTTTTCCTGGGACAACAGGTCATAAACATACTTTTGAAGTTCAGAGTCAATGGTTATGACGACATCTTTTCCATCGGTCGGTTCCTGGGAATCTATGATCCTTATTTTTTTCCCAATGGAATTTATCTCTGTTTGGATATTGCCAATTTCTCCAATCAACGAATTGTTTAGAACGGCCTCAATTCCCGTTTTTCCCGTGGGAATTTGTAGGCTATTCTTGCTCCTTGACGTATGTCCCACCACATGACTGAATTCAAACGGCATCGTATAGTCGCGGATGTAGGCGTTTTCTATGGATATGTTGTTTAACTTGAACAGAATCATGGATAGTTTTGAGTATTCCTCCCAGGACAGTCCGTCCTTGATTACGATAAACGGAAATTTTTTCTTTCTGGAATCGTATATGCGCACACCGTCTTCTTCGTCTAATTCAACGTACTGGCCAAGAAAACTCAGGTTTTCCTGAAAGGCTTTTTCACTGCATTGTTCCATTGTTAATTTGTATCTACAGATATTGCCCGCAATAATCTTTCCGTCAGAAGTTATGATGTGTCCACGTTTTGGCATGATAGGAATCAGACGAATTCTATTTTTATCCGACAACAGAGCATATTTTTCTGCGTTGCTTATTTGCAGCCAATATAGATTTACCACCAACGCTATGCTTAGTAGAAGCACTGCACCAAAAATAATTTTTGCTCGAAATTTTATATCGTCTTTAAACGTATAACTATCGAACATAGTAGCCTCTTCCATTGGCAATCTGCATAAAATAACAAATTGTGTGGACTAACAAAGCCCAGGACATCTGCGTCAAATTGGAATGCATATTGAAATTATATCCAAGCAAATTTATCAGCGAAAACAAAGCTATTTTACAACTGACAAGAGATAGGAAAAAATATCCGAAACTGATTCCAAAATTTTGAAAAGCAGACCTGAATCTACGCGCAAAGATGTACAAAATTACCGTGGCAATGGAAGTGATTCCCACAAAAGCGAACGAATATACATCCAAAAACAGGGAAATAAAAAATACCGTCCAATAGTTGATTTTTCTGGAAAATTCTGGCGTAAAAATCATGGAATATAATAATCCGTGTGCAAAGTTAACGGAAAGAAAAGCTGTGAATATGAAAAAAATAAATATTAGTCCCTGAAAACCAATTCGCTTCATGTAATCTCTTAGGTAAAAAAGCTGAACATCCATGTTGTATATTCCATGATTTCTAAACGACATTTTTCTTGTATATCACAGGGCTACACCCATTTACAAAGTTTATCAAGGTAGAGCTCTTTCGTAACCATCGTCCTTTCGGTAATTTTTGCGTTGTTCCGGTGCTCGAATCCTCACGTACGTCAAGCACGCTGCGGTTCTGCGCTCCGGTAACGCCTGAAAATTCCTCGAAATTACTCGGTTACGAAAGAGATCTATTCATCTAGATGATTCCCAGCTCTTTGAGGGAAACTGTTTTTGATTTGCCAATGATAATATGATCAAGCAGGGATATATCCAGCTTTTGTGCGACATCTTTCACTGCCTTTGTCATGATTATATCCTGCCGAGATGGATCAGGATCTCCGCTTGGGTGATTATGCACCATAATAATTGCGCTGGCTCCGTATTCCAACGATTTTTGAACAATTTCTCGTGGATATATGGCTGTGTTGTTAACTGTTCCTTCTTGCATCAACTCTTCTGAGATCAGCTTGTTTTTGTTATTTAGAAACATTATGCGAAACTGCTCTTTTTTTAAATGCTCAAGAAGATTTTGATAATATTCCAACACCTGGGCAGTCGACATTATGGTTTTGGATTCCACAATTTTTTCCATCAGCATGCGATTGAAAATTTCATGTAGAATAGCAATAAGATTTGCTGTTGAATCTCCCACTCCATCAATTTTTTTTAGGTAAAAACGACTCGACGATATTATTCCTTTCAGAGATTTAAAGCGATTCAACAAAGTCTTGGCCAGAGGTTTTGTGTCCTTCCGTTGAAATACGAAAAAAAGCAACATTTCCATCAGTTCATGATCCGATATATACCCTGGATGCGCAGCAAACTTCTTCTGCAATCTCTGTCTATGTCCAAAATAGTGAGGTTTTTCATTTTGCGATTTCATAGGGAGGCTTATTCAATCCACTTGGAGAAAGAGTAAAAATCTCGCAGCCGTCGTCTGTGACTCCAATTGTGTGTTCAAATTGGGCTGACAAGGATCGATCGCCGGTTATCGCCGTCCATCCGTCGGCCAGAAGTTTTGTTTTGTATCCTCCGATGTTTATCATGGGTTCGATTGTGAACACATGTCCTGGCTCCAGTAGGAGTCCCGTTTTTGGTCTGCCAAAATGCAAAACCGCAGGTTCGTCGTGGAAAACTCGTCCTATTCCATGTCCGCAGTAGTCCCTAACGACGGAGAATTTCCTGGATTCCGCGTAGGTTTGTATTGTGTGGCCGATATCTCCGAGATATATTCCCGGTTTTACAAGATTTATGGCCTCCATCATGGCTTCATAGGTTACATTGATCAGTTCCAGCGCTTTGGGCGAAGCTTTCCCCACCACATACATTCGGCTTGAGTCCCCATACCATCCATCTAGGTTAACTGTGATATCAATATTCAGGATATCGCCGTTATTCAGTTTTCTTTCAGATGGAATACCATGACAGACAACGTGATTCAGCGAAATACAGGTAGCTTTCGGATATCCGCTATAGCCAAGGGTCGCCGGAATTGCGCCATATTTTAGAATTTCTTCATGGCATAGACGATCCAATTCCGCCGTGGTGACGCCTTTCTGAACAAACTGGGTAATATAGTCCAGAATATGCGCAGTCAGCTGCCCGACTTTTCGAAGCTCCATAAAATCTTTTGCGGAATAGGTCCTGCATTTTTGCGACATTGGTGCCCTCGTCATAAAAAATAATATCGTTCAGATATTAATGTAACACTAAAAGACCGCGTGGCATAGTTTTGCCTTTTTCAGATATCAATGTTTGCGTAGATGATGCAATTTCATTAATGTTGTACTAATATGGCGGCGTAAAAGCTTAGAAGTATTGATGATAAAATTGGATCTGCAAAGAATTTCCGGAATTGAAACATTGCCGTTAATAGAGGGAGGGAAGGGAATTTCTATCTCCAATGGAGAAACGTGCGGAGCGTGGGCCGCAGCCGGTGGAGTCGGCACGTTTTCTGCAGTAAACGCAGATTCCTACGATGAAAACGGCAACCTGATTCTCCAAACTTATCGGGGAGAAACGCGTCTAGAAAGACAGCGAGAATTAATCGACTACGCAGTCGCCGGCGGCATAGCCCAGGCGAAGATAGCGCGCGAACGATCGAACGGAAACGGTCGAATTCACATGAACGTTCTCTGGGAAATGGGGGGGTGCGAAGAAATTCTCGTTCGAATTCTCGAGGAAGCCAATGAATGCATACATGGCATAGTTTGTGGAGCCGGCATGCCGTACAACCTCGGTGAAATCGCATCGAAATTTGGTGTTTACTACTACCCAATAGTATCCTCGGCAAGGGCATTTTCGGCGCTGTTTCGCAGATCGTTCAAAAAAGTGCAGGATTTCCTGGGGGGGGTCGTTTACGAGGATCCGTGGCTCGCCGGAGGACATAACGGATTATCCAACGCTGAGAACCCGCAAAATCCCATGAATCCCTATCTACGTCTTGTGGAACTGCGGAAAATCCTGAATAGCTTCGGTTTGCAAACGATTCCAATAATCATCGCCGGCGGAGTCTGGTGGCTTTCGGAATGGGAAGATTACATCAATAATTCCGAGTTGGGGGCAACCGCCTTCCAATTTGGCACGCGTTCTGTTTTGACGACCGAATGTCCCGTGGCCAAAGCATGGCAGCCGAAGCTGATGTCTTTGAAAAGAGGAGACGTGAAGTTAACTCCTCTAAGTCCCACAGGATTTTACTCCTCTGCCGTGAACAATCAAATGCTAAGCGATCTTCTGGAATTGCAAAACCGACAGGTAGATATCGTTGAAAATTCACCGCTGACTGTGACAGTTTTTGGACGAGAAGTTTGCATAGACGCAGATCAAAAAGAAAGGGTTGCCTCCTGGATTGAAAACGGATTTTCGACGGCGATGTTAACTCCGTCAAATACTGTCGTTTTCGTAACTCCAGATCAGTCCAAACAAATTTTATTCGATCAGAAAAATTGCCGTTGCTGCCTGAGTGCGTGTCGTTTCAGTAGCTGGTGCCAACATAAAGGATCGACGGGAAACATTCCGGATCCTCGTAGTTTTTGCATACAAAAGAGTCTCCAGGCAGTGGCCCATGGTGGCGATCTGGACCAAAATCTAATGTTTGCCGGACATATTGCCTATCGCTTCGGTGTGGATCCTTTCTACGCGAACAATTTCATTCCAACGACCCGGCAACTGGTTGAGCGCATCGCTGGTGGGTACTAAATTTTGGAACCAAAAACGAGATTGGCCAAGAAAATCGCCGAAAGTGGCGTTGCCTCTCGGCGAGAGGCGGAAAGGCTAATAGAATCGGGGCATGTGACCGTTGACGGCCAGATCGTAAAAACGCCGGTTTTTTTCGTCGACGATTTGTCGGAGATATCGGTTAATGGAAAAAGTATCACGAAAAAATCAGAGGAAATAATTATTTGGAAATTCCATAAACCAAGGGGCGTAATCGTCACAAAAAACGATCCACAAAATCGGAAAACGGCGTTTGATTTCTTTCGACAAGATAAATCCTGCGCTGATCAAAGATTAATTTACATCGGACGACTCGACTACAATTCCGAAGGATTGTTGTTATTTACCAACAACGGTGACACGGCAAGAAAAATGGAGCTGCCGAGTACAGGTCTAAAAAGGGTTTATAGAGCAAAAATTCTCGGAACTGTGAGCGATGAGAAAATTCAGGAATTAAAAGACGGCGTGACCATAGAAGGGATAAAATATAGATCCGCTGATATAAAAATCGACCGGCGCAGCCGAACAAACTCCTGGATTACCGTAACATTGTCCGAGGGGAAAAATCGGGAGATCAGAAAGATGATGGAATATGCCGGCTGCGTCGTAAGTAGATTAATCAGAACCAGCTATGGTCCATTTAATTTGGGAACGCTATCTCCGGGGCATATTCTTCAAACTTCTCAACGAGAAGTTGCAGCCTTGTTGAAAATACTAGGAACGTGAATGATGGATACCGAGATAATCCGGGCGATACTTCTGTCTCTGCTTGCAATTGATTATAGGTAAAATCTGTTGTTATCTCTTTGTCTCTGGTATATAGTCGGTCCAAGCGGAGCCTGCATGATTATACTTGATTTCGAGAAGCCTATTTTTGAGTTAGATTCGAAAATAAAGGAATTGAAAAACCTGAATACCGGCGATTTAAGCATAATAGAAGATGTGAAACGACTGGAAAATAAAAGAAAAAAATTACTAAGGCGAATTTATCAGGAGTTAACTCCCTGGCAGAAGGTGCAGGTGGCGCGTCATCAGGAGCGTCCCCATACGACAGATTATATAAACGCACTGATTGATGATTTCATTCCCCTCGCCGGCGACAGATTGTTCGGCAATGATTTGGCAATTACCGCTGGTATCGGCAAATTCAGAGGAGTTTCCGTGGCGATTATTGGACATGAAAAAGGAAGCGACACGGAAGATCGCATAAAGCATAATTTTGGGATGCCTCATCCTGAGGGATATCGCAAAGCGTGCAGAGTTATGGATATTGCTGATAAGTTCAGATTGCCTCTGCTGACTTTCGTCGATACCGCCGGGGCTTATCCTGGTGTAGGCGCGGAAGAGCGTGGCCAGGCGGAAGCTATCGCAAGGTGTATCGATCGATCTCTGCGATTTAAAAATCCAATAATCGCAACAATAATAGGGGAAGGTGGTTCCGGAGGAGCAGTTGCGCTTGCCGTCGCCAATGCTGTTTTGATGCTGGAGCACTCGGTATATTCGGTTATTTCTCCGGAGGGCTGCGCGTCCATTTTATATCGTAATCCGGAAAAAGCATCCGAGGCTGCCGACATGTTAAAACTTACCGCGCAGGATTTGATTAAATTTAAAATGATAGATGAAATCGTAGAAGAGCCACTGGGAGGAGCTCACAGAGATCCGGCTTCGATAATCAAATTAGTCGGTGATAAATTGAAAGCCGCCCTGTTTAACCTGTCCAATGTGAGCAACATAACGTCGCACCGTGTTGAAAAGTTCTTAAATCTCTGCAGAAATTATAATTAGGATTTTGTCATGTTCAGGATAGACGTTGAAAAATACGAGTCATCAATTGAATTCGTGGGAAATATACTGGAATGGTATAATTTTGCGCTTTTCATGCCGTTTTTACATATTTTATCCAGAGAGTTTTTTCCGTTGGAAAACGTCGTCCATAGGGAAGCTCTAAGTTTTTTGGCTTTGTCGGCAGGACTGTTCATGCGTCCGTTTGGGGCGGCGATCCTGGGGCCGATCGGAGACAAATTTGGCCGACGCAGAGCCATTTCCATCTCAATTATACTAATGGCAATTCCAACTATGTGTATTGGATTGCTCCCAAACTACAATCAAATAGGAGTTCTGGCTCCTGTTTTGTTAATTATCCTAAGAGCTATGCAGGGAATATCTCTGGGAGGAGAATATACCGCAGCCATGGTGCATTTGGTGGAACGCGCTCCCCAAAACAAACAGGGATTCTACGGAAGCCTATCGGACGCTGGCAGTCAGATAGGAGTGCTGCTCGGCGGTCAATCGCTGGTTTTTCTATATAGTTTTTTTTCTCGGGAAGAAATTTGCTCTTTCGCCTGGAGAATTCCGTTTCTATTTGCGATAGCTCTGATTCCGTTCGCTTTTTTGGTTCCGAATAATTTTTCCACTTCGAAAAACAAATCCAGCGAATCAATTTTTAAATCACTTAAAACCTATAGGAAAGAAGTCGTATGTACGGTGTCAATTACCGCTTTCAGTGCGGTTGGATTTTACACTCTGCTGACTTTTTTGCCGTATTATTTGGTAAGCAGCGATGTACTTTCGTTGAAGGAAGCAGCTATCTGCAGCGTATATTCCACGCTGGCCATGATCATTTTTATTCTGATCGGTGGATATTTCTCAGATTTATACAGCAAGAAATTTTTCATGATTTTTGGAATAACCGGAGTCTCCGTGACGATTTGCCTGATGTTTTTGTTCAGGACAACGTCGTTCGATCAGTGGCTGGCGCTGCAATTATTATATGGAGTTTTTCTTGGATTATACTACTCAAGCCGGGCGGCTTTTTTCTCCAGCGCTTTCCCTCCGCACGTGAGATGCACCGCAGTTTCGATATCCTTAAGTTTGGCCCAGGCAGTGTTCGGCGGATTAACGCCGATTACCATGAACCATATTACAAAAATCTCCCATTTTCTGTCGGTGATACCGATAATTTTTATATCAATCTGCGCAGTCTATGCTTTGATTGTACATAAAGAAAATAAATTGAACACAAACGTTTATAGATGAATCACTTTGAAAGTGCGATTTTCATTTTCTGGATTGCTTCGCTATGCTCGCAATGACGAGGAGTGAGTAACATTGCCCATTCTCGTCATTGCGAGGAGCGTAGCGACGTGGCGATCCATTGTCCTCTCAGCTACGCGATCAAGCTAAATGCTGACAGTGCACTTTCAAAGTGATTCATGTATAATCGCTGCTTTTCCTAAATTTTTTCAACTGAGGATCGATGGCAATCAAGGATTCTGCTATTTGAACACTATTTAGAGCCGCTCCCTTTCGAAGATTGTCCGTGGTCGCCCAGTACAAAATCCCGCTTTTTACAGTAACATCTTTCCTTATTCTGCTCACATAGACGGCGTCTTCTCCCTGAACGTCGAGGGGCGTTGCAAAAATTTCGGACTCACCTTTGCGATCCAGCACTGCGATTCCTTCGACACTTTCAAAAGCTTCGTACATTTCCTCTTCTTGAATTGATTGGGAAAATTCACAGGCGACCGATATTGAATGACCTATAAAAACCGGAACGCGCACGCAGGTTACGGCAACCTTTATGTCGGATTTTAAGATTTTACAGATTTCACAGGAAATTTTATCCTCTTCTTCGCTGATTCCGGATTCATACAAACTACCGATTACCGGAATAACGTTAAACGCTATTTGCTTGGAGAAAACTTCTGACCGCGGAACTCCAGCCTCAATAATAGCCTTGTTTTGATTGTATAATTCATCGATCGCCCCACGTCCTGCACCGGAAACCGATTGATACGTCGATACGACGACCCTTTTTATGGGAGAAAGCTTGCTCAGCGCTTTCAGCGTCATTGCCAATGGTGTCGTAATGCAGTTGGGAGTGGATATGATTCCGACGGGCGCTCCACCTTTCAACATATCCAGATTCACTTCTGGAATTATCAGCGGAACTCTGGGATTCAACCTAAAATGGGAAGTTTTATCAATGATAATACATCCGGCGCCAGTTACTGCCTCTGCATTTTTGCGAGATACAGCGCTTCCGGCGCAAAAAAATGAAATATCGACGTTTGAGAAATTCACATTCGATATTCTTTGCACTTTTAGCGTTTTATTTCCAAATGATACCGGTCTCCCCACCGATTTTTCAGAGGCCACCGCAATGACATTATTCGCGGGAAAATTTCTTTCGGCCAGGATTTGCAAAGTTCCCATTCCTGTGCTTCCTGTCGCTCCGATTACCGCAACATTATAGGTGTTTTTCATCGCCACTTTTCACTTTGGAGCATTCTAAAACTTAATCTTGATTAACTCAAAGAAAAACTTGAGAATAATAGCGAAGATTGCATAGGTAGAAATTGCAGTTATTTGAACAGATTCCTCCGTTGGCGGATAGAGTTCGTCCCCGGGAGCTGGAAGAGCTCATTGGTCAGCCAATTGAAGATCAGGTTTCGTCATTTGAAAATTTGCAGTCCTTGATTTTATGGGGACCGCCGGGTTCTGGGAAGACGTCATTTGCAAAAATCCTGGCGAAAAAAAGCGGATTAAGATTCGAGGAAACTTCGGCGGTTATGCACGCAACCGCGAAATTCAAGTCGATATTTGAAGACCTGTCCCACGATTCGTCGCAGAAAGTAATCATTCTTATAGACGAGATTCATCACCTGAATAAGAGTCAGCAGGATATTTTTCTGCCGCACCTTGAAAACGGTCTGCTAATTCTAATAGGAACCACCACGGAAAATCCGTCGTTTGAATTGCGACCGGCGCTGCTGTCTCGTTGCAAAGTAGTTACGTTCAATAGATTGCAGCTGGAAGATCTGGAAAAAATTCTCCAGCGCGCTGAAAATTTCATGCAGAAAGAACTGCCGCTCACGGCTGAAGCTCGCCAGCATCTGTGTTTGATGTCGAACGGAGATGGTCGCTATCTGCTAAATCGAGTGGAAGAATTGCTTTCTCTGAATACTCTAGAAAATCTAACCATCGAAGGATTGCAAAAAATCGCTCCCAAGAGAGCGATTATCTACGATAAGTCCCGGGAAGAGCATTACAATTTAATAAGCGCTTTTCACAAATCGCTCAGGGGATCGGATGTCGACGCGGCCCTCTATTGGACCAATAGAATGCTGATAGCCGGAGAAAATCCCCTCTATATTACGAGGCGCCTGATTAGATTCGCAAGCGAAGACATTGGATTGGCGGATCCAAACGCTTTGCTACAGGCGATTGCTGCACACCAAACCTACACGATGCTTGGTTCCCCGGAGGGCGAATTGGCCATTTCCAATGCCGTTATATACATGGCGACCGCCCCCAAGTCCAACGCCGGATACACGGCCTATAATCAATCGAAAAGATGCGCTGAATTCTACGGGTCGCTTCCTCCACCAAAAAAGATTCGAAACGCTCCGACAAAATTGATGAAAGAGCTTAAATACGGAGAAGGATACGTCTATGACCACGACGCCGAAAACGCGTTTTCAGGAGATAATTTTTTCCCGGACGAGCTTCCCCGGAAGAAATTTTACTGTCCTGTTGAGCGCGGATTTGAGCGTGAAATCAAGAAACGTGTAGACTGGTGGGACGGAAAAAGAAAATGAAGTTCATGGTCGTAAAACAATCTGCAAATAAATTGAATATCATTTTTGTATATTTTAACTATAATAGAGCCGGCAAAATGGTAGGTGAAGTATGAACTTTTCTTTTTCGGGACGACACATGGAAATAGGGGATGCCTTAACTGGCAGAGCAAAAGAGGCCTGCATATCATTGGCCGGCAAATATGGAATCGAATTCATAGACGTCAGCATCGTAATAAAAAAAGACGGATACTTGTTCTGCTGCGACATTTCCATTAAGGCCCACGGCGGAGATTCCTATTATGCCAGTAACGATGCCAGCGATCCGCACGTTAGTTTTGATCAGACTTTGCACAAAATTGATCAGCAGATGCAAAAAAAGAAAAGATCAGAGCGTAATTCCTGCAAGAAGCACCTTCAACCGGAAATTAATAATTTTGACAGCTCACTGGAAAAAACTGCTGCGCCGGTGATTATAGCCGAAATCATAGAAGATCTTCCTCTTTTAAGTGTAAGCGATGCGGTCAAACGACTAAACGATGAAACAAAAGTATTTATTTTCGAAAACATTTCAAATAACGCCATAAATGTTGTTTACGCCCGGCATGATGGGAATATCGGCTGGATCGACCATAGATCGGAAAGGTGACGGCTCCCGCCCATCAGTCTTAGCAAAGCGTAATTTTTGCATTGTTCCGTGCTCGAATCTTCACGTACTTCAAGTACGTTACGGTTCTGCGCTCGGTATACATGAATCACTTTAACCCCTAACTCTGCATTAAGTTAGTCGGTCTATTTCAATTTTTTTGAAAATCTTTTTATTTTTAGAAGAGATTTCGGAAATTTTCCAAATTCCTCGTATGCGAGTTTGGTAAATGGACTTG
>JAIRMS010000065.1 GCA_031258475.1 Holosporaceae bacterium | reverse complement strand
CAGGTCTTTTGTAAATATGCTCGTTCATTCGATTTCTACTCTCATCGCTCATCAACTAAAACCGTCCAAGCCTTCTCTATCAATCCAATATTACATCCAGAATAATCCATTATTCACGTTATAAATAGAAATTTTTTTGTAAATTAACTTTTTTTTAACAAAGTAGTACTAAAATCTAATCAATAAACTTGGAGGAAAACAATGAAGAAAGTAGTGGTCGGTTCAGTTTTAGCGATTGTACTGGGAGCAAACGTCGAAAATGCGACGTCTGATGCGAAAACTTGGAAACTTGGAGCAAACGATAAAAATTCTAAAGCAAAGAACGCTGCGGATTTTGGATCTGCATACAAGGGCGAGTTTTCTAGGACGGCAGCAGCAGTGGCTCAGTGCGTGCGTGTTTTGAGTGACGCTTCTGACAATACAGCATTGTCAAAAACAGTTGTTACAGCTGCTGCGAAAGCATCAACGGAACTTAAAGCTTTGTTCGAATGGTTTGAAGGAGTTTCTGAGGACCTGAAAGAAGATAAGTTAATGTCTACTGCAAAGAAAGCAGTTGAAAAAAGTTGGCCGCTGTTCGAGAGTAACGTGATACAGCTGTTCGCAGACCAAGCAGCATTTGAGGGAGGATTATCTCAGGCGGTAGCGGATGCTTCTGCCAATGTACTCCTCGAACTGATTAATATTCATCCTCGTTTTGCAGATCAAAGAGTTCAGTATTTACAGACACTAATTGAAAGATGGATTACACTTGTAACTAAGATAAAGAACAATCTGAGTCAGTTTGTTGAAGCTAATCGATCGAATCCTGCACTGGCGGAAGCCGTAGCAGACGCTGAAAGACTCATAGGTCTATTGGATTATTATATAGGTCTAGCGAATAATGCGCAGCAAAGGATTTCGGCTCTCGGCTCTGGTGGGTAACTAATTAGAGGGCGAATGATTTAGTAGGCTTCCATAGCAAAGGAAAACCTCCGGTGAAAATCGGAGGTTGTTTCCCGCGGGCCTGATCGCATCAGAAATATCTGAATACCTGGATATGACAGATGAGCTTCATGCGTCAAACATAGGCACTTGATGAGAGGACGGTGTGATCTTTACCAATCCGATTTGGTTCCGCTGCCTTTTCAGTATCTCCATTTTAAATCCGGATAGGACGTAGGTTTGACCGACATCTGGGATTTTTCTGACTTCGCGCATTATATAACCGGCAATGGTAGCTTCCTCCTCCGGTAAATCCCAATCAAAATCTCGATTTAGATCGCGAATCGGAGTCATGCCCTCCGCTATAATGCTTCCGTCAGCCTGTAGTTTTACACCGTTGGTCATCGTATCGTATTCATCCACTATTTCTCCGACGATTTCTTCCAGAATATCCTCCAGGGTGATGCATCCCTGAAGATCTCCGTACTCATCAACAACCAGGGCGAAATGCTCCCTTTTTTTTCGAAAATCCTGAAGCTGATCAAGTAAATGCTTGGTGTCTGGAATAAACCAGGGAGGAGACGCCAGCTGATCGATTTTAATCATATCCAAATTACCATCTTGCAGCTGCAGCGTTTGGAAAAAGGTTTTTGTTTTTAGAATTCCTATAATATTTTCCGGATTGTCTTTCCACAAAGGAACCCGTGAAAAATGGCAGGAGCTTAGCGTGTCCGCAATTTTTTTTATCGGCAACGATGTGCTGATCGTCACAAGATTCTTTCGATGAACCATTATGTGGCTGACGGAAACTTCCCCAAGATCAAGGACGCTTTTCAACATGTTTTTTTTCTGCTCCTCTTCTTTATCGCCTTTGGACGGCCGCATTTCTATGGCGCCCCTTAGTTCTTCGTCGGTTTGCTCAGAAGAACGACCGCCTTCATCCCGTATTCTCATTATTTTTAGGGTATATTTTGCGCATAGCTCAAGAACCGTCGTAATCGGCTTCATAATGAGAACCGCCCTGAAAAAAATAGGTCCAACAAATAGCGCAAACGGAATTGTGAACTTTATCACTAGCATTTTAGGGAAAATTTCAGCATAGATCACAATCAGAAACGCGAGAACTGTTTGCAAAACCGCCGTTTCCACGGTTGTGAGATACTTCACAGAAAAAAGAGTGCTACCGATCGGAATTAGATACAGAACCAACTGATTCAAAATCAGTATGGTACTTATCGACGTGGATAGATTTTCATGCAGAGCTATCACTTTTTCCGCTCTTTTGTTCCCCTTTTTAGCCAGATGATACAGATACGCGCGCGACGCGCTGGTCACCGCCGTTTCAGATCCGGAAATAAACCCAGCCAGCACTATCGAACAAAAAATTCCTATAAAAAACAAAAAGTAGACCATAAACCTCACACCGCTAAAACGACCGCTAACAAATTTTTTCTTTTGAGAGAACTTTTTCAGAAACAAACAGAGATCTACAACAGAGCATTTATTCTTAGTTTATTTATCACAATATGCGGGGAGTTTAGTACAACTTTTAGCGACAGTAAAGAGCTAAAAATACGCTCCAAAGCTCTGTTATAGATGAATCACTTTGAAAGTGAGCAGTCAGCATCTAGCTTGATCGCAGATGCAGCCGAGTGGAGGAATGGATTGCTTCGCACGCTCGCAATGACAAGGGGATAATATTACTGGATTGCCACGTCGCTACGCTCCCCGCAATGACGAGGAGTAGTAATGTTACCCACCCCTCCTCGTCATTGCGAGCGAAGCGGAGCAATATTACCCCTCACCGTCATTGCGAGGAGCAGAGCGACGAAGCAATCCAGAAAATAAAATCGCATTTTCAAAGTGATTCATCTATATGATTTTTTCTAAATCCTCCATGGTGGGCGCCGCAGGATTCGGACCTGCGACCCGCTGATTAAGAGTCAGCTGCTCTACCAACTGAGCTAGGCGCCCTGGGCGAATAAAGTGATTTGCGTATACCATATAACTGGGCGAATGTCGAGATTACTTTTCAAAGCGAACGTCACATTTCCTTTGTTTTCCATTGGCAGGTGACATACCTACGCTTTAGCGTGAATTGAAGAATAGTCCTATAAAGATAGAAAACTAATCCAAAAGATACTGTTTCCGAGTGCCTATTGCATTTTCTTTGAAAAGTTCCGCATATTCCATATCAGTGGACAATCCCGCCAAAAGTCTATTGTTGCAAATTCAGTATTAAAGCAATATACTGCGACAAATTTACGTGGAGAGCGATTATGAAAGCAAAAGTGACTTGTGCGATGGCCGCATTGGCCTTCGCATCTAGCAGCCTCGTTCATGGAGGAGCTTTGAAAAAAAACTTCAACAAAGACGAGCAATCGAAGAATATTGATATAGGAGAGCAAAGCTCTTCTCCGGCGGAGGAACCCAAAGAGACACCTCAGCCATCTGAAAAACAGAAGGATGAAACAAGTGGCAATGAAAAAGCTAGTGCTGAGGCAACTGTTCCTTCATCTTCTGAGTCAACCGAAGCAGCCGATGGTGCTTCTCCGACGGAAGAAAAGAAAAAAATAGGCGGAGATCCCGTTGTTCTGCGAGTAAATGGGAAAAAAGAATACAGGCGCAGCCAGATCCTTGCGGATATGAAATTAGTTCCACCTCAGATGGTTCAGGGGGTCGCTCCTGATAAATTGTTCGTAATGCTGAGAGATCAGAAGCTGAATGCCTATCTTATGATTGAACAGGCCAAGAAGGCCGGTCTTGATCGCACCAAAGAATTCATAGATAGGGTCGAGCAGCTCAAAGAAGAACTGCTGGGACGAATGTTTTTGATGAGAGAATTGGCTCCCAAAGCGGAAAATGAGTCGGCATTGAAAGCCAGATATACAAAGTATCTTGTTGAATTCAAAAAAGGCAAGGAATTCCAGATATTTCATATCATGGTGAGTACCGAGGATGAGGCCAAGGGAATCCTGGCGGCCCTTGAGAGGAAAGAGGATTTTTCGAAGTTAGCAAAGGAAAAAAGCATGGCCCCTTCAAAGGATAAAGGTGGAGAAGAGGGACGCATTCCAGTCGATATGTTGCCGCCACAAATAAAGGATAAGATAATACTTCTTAAAACTGGAGAGCATACCAAGGAATATGTAAAAACGGATGATGGTTTCCATATATTTAAGGTCGGAGAAATTGGAGAAACCAGTCCGCAGAAGTACGAGGAAGCTCTTCCTATGTTAAAGCAGCTTATTATGCACGAGGAAATGACAAAAATGCTGGATAGGTTGGAGAAACAGGTAAAGGTGGAGCGTTTCAACGAAGATGGAACTCCTGCCGCGCCTAGGACAAAGGCTCCGGTCCCTGGCTCAGCCCCGGCTCAATAATATCCCGCCATTAAAACAGACCCACAAATCCACGAACCGAAACCAATGTTTCGGCTCGTGTGGTGCGTTTGTTAGCTTTGATACAGTTTTTTGTACATAGTCGACTCGCTTTGTATTTGCGGCCTTTTGGGACATTTAAAGCTTGAACATTCAGCGTTCTTATGCGGCAAATGCCAAACGAGTTGGCCATACATGAATCGCGTTGAAAGAGCACTTTTTATTTTCATGGGGCCGGGTATAAACCTTACGCTTTAGCGTGAATTGCTTTAGCATCCTAGTAGTTGTAAGCTGAGGCATGAACAATATTCGAGAAAGGTACGCCAAAGGTGCCCAC
>JAIRMS010000042.1 GCA_031258475.1 Holosporaceae bacterium | reverse complement strand
GCAATGCGTCGAGCAATACAAAATAGTAAAGAGAGTTTAAAAAAACTGTCTGAAAAATATTCAGTGAACGAAAAAACGATAGCAAAATGGAAGAAGAGAGATTACGTGCACGACGCGCCTAAGCGTAAGGTTTATACCCGGCCCCATGGAAATAAATCCATCCCTCCACAATATGAGACCATACATCTAAAAATAAAAAGATTTTCAAAAAAATTGAAATAGACCGACTAACTTAATGCAGAGTTAGGGGTTAATCCATTATTCGCGTTGTTAAAAAACATCAATGCACTGAAATACGAGCTATCTAATCCATAATTCGCGTTTCAAAATGATCCGAGTATAAATTATGCGGTGTAATTCTGCGGTCAGGTGGAGCATTTCCATTGATTTGGAAAGCATTTTGTTTGGCGACTACTTTTCAAACGATTGCATATACAGTACGGCCGGCGTCAGTAAATTGACGTTCGTCATGATTGCGACTTCTTTATATTCGCTGGTCGAATTTCCATGCCTGTCCGCCAGAACTCCGCCGGCTTCTTTTATTAGGAGAATGCCGGCTGCGATATCCCACTTATTCGAATTCGCTGTGGAATATAAAACGTCCAGCCGGCCGGCCGCCAGATACGCCATATTCAGAGTTGTTGATCCGGTTTTTCTAATTTTGGGAGAGGTGGCGACTTCTCCGAGCGAAATGCATTCTTCCAGTATTCCAAATGAAATCAGCGCGTCCAACATGGAACATCTTCCGGAAACGCGAATCTTTTTATCGTTCAGGTAGGCGCCGCATCCTTTTTCCGCCCAAAACATTTCATTTTTCACGGGATCGTAGGTGACGGCGGCAACGATTTCGTCATTTTTTTCCAAAGCCAGAGAAATGGCCCAGTGCGGAAATCCGTGCATATAATTAGTTGTGCCGTCAAGAGGATCCACTATCCATCTATGGGAGGGATCTTCTCCGATGATTTCTTCGGATTCTTCCGACAAAAGTGAGTAGGTTGGTCTTGCGCGGAGGAGCTCGCTTTTTATAATTTCGTCAGCCTTTAGATCGGCGCTGGTTACAAAGTTTTTGTTACTTTTTACAGAAACCTGCAGATGTTCCAACTCGGAAAAATCACGCAGCAACCCTTTGGACGCTTTAATCGCGGCTCTGGTCATCACCGTGATTATGGACGATTGAACTGGTAATTTGACGCTAATCATCCAACCTCCACAAAAAACACCGAAAAACGAATCGTCGAAATCTTATCTTTTAGAGAATTGGAAGCTTCTTCTGGCTTTCATAAGTCCATACTTCTTTCTTTCGACCACGCGGCTATCCCGCGTTAGTAATCCGACGGATTTAAGAACAGGACGCAGGCCCGGTTCGTAATCTGTCAGGGCTTTGCTGATGCCGTGGCGAACGGCGCCGGCCTGACCTGACAACCCGCCTCCACAAACAGTGCAAAAAACGTCGTACTGTCCCACGCGATTGGCAACCGAAAACGGCTGCAAAACCAGCGCCTGCAGGACAGATCGTGAAAAATAATCAAATACTTTGCGGCCATTTATTGTAATATTTCCGCCGCCTGGCTTGATCCAAACCCTGGCAACAGCTTCTTTGCGCCGTCCGGTGCCATAGGATCTTTTCAGGGAATCAATTTTAGGCTCTGCTTTATTTTTTTCCGTATCAGGCATCGACTGCATACTAACTCCTTTTCACATTTTTCGAATTCATGGAGGCTATATCTAAAACTTTTGGCTGTTGCCCAGCGTGAGGATGGGTCTCGCCACCGTAGACTTTGAGATTTTTCAGCATCTGACGACCGAGAGGCCCCTTGGGAAGCATACGCTCCACCGCTTTGCTAATGACTCTCTCTGGAAATTTACTGGCTAGACGTTCCTTCAGGGTTCTTTGTTTAATTCCGCCGGGATATCCGGTGTGCCAATAAAAAACATGATCTTCCAGCTTGTTTCCTGTTACCCGAATTTTATCGGCGTTGATCACAACCACATAATCGCCGCAGTCCATGCTGGGCGTGAATTCAGGCTTATGCTTTCCGCGAAGATAACTGGCCACGACGGCCGACAGTCTGCCCAATATCAGATCTTTCGCATCGACAATAAACCAATTCTTTTTAATTTGCTCAGCTTTAAGAGAAAAAGTCCTCATTTTTATAATTCCTAGTTTCGAGTGCACTTATACCAGTAATATTCAAACTCTTCAAGCTATATCAGACAATTTTCTCGATCTGAAAAAAGCTTAAATCCACATTGGTTGGTCTTCCAAATATTGAAACTGCAACTTTCACGCGTTCTTTTTCGTAGTCGACTTCGTCTATGGTCCCTTGGAATGAGGCGAATGGGCCGTCGCACACCGTTACGGCGTCTCCTATTTCGTAGTCCGCCGAATGGCTGAGATTTTCTGCGCTGTCTTCGACTTTTTTTACGATCCTATCGACTTCGGCGGCCGAAATGGGCAACGGCTTTCCCCTTGTTCCCAAAAATCCGGACACTTTCGGAATGGATCTAACAAGATGCCAGGTCTCGTCGGTAAGAGTCATTTGGACCAATATATAGCCGGGAAAAAATTTTTTTTCGGATTTTACCTTTTCGCCTTTTTTAATTTCAACGACTTCCTGCGTCGGAATTAAAATCTCCTTGAACATCGAAGTAAGTTCGTTTCTTTTGGCCTGATCATATATCGCCTCAAGCACTCTTTGTTCGAAGCCAGAATATACGTTAACTACATACCACTTCACAACATAAACTCCTAGATACCCAAAATTTTGCGCAGAGTGAAGTATATCACGCTATCGGATATAAAAAAGTATATCATGGCACAAATAACCATCAGGATAACGGCTGCGGTCATGCTCATGGTCTCTTTTTGAGAAGGCCACGTAACTCTTTGCAACTCTCGTCTCACCTGGCTTACGAATTCTGCTGGACTAATCATAAAAATACCCTTTCAAGCAAATGGCAGGGGCGGAGGGAATCGAACCCCCAACCTGCGGTTTTGGAGACCGCCACTCTAACCTAATTGAGCTACGCCCCTACTAAAACCAACGTTAAAGATCGGAGCGTAGATTATCATACGGTGAAAAAGAACTCAATTGTCATGTATTATTATTCTTGCGAAGAAACGCCGGTATTTCCAAATCTTCTTCGTGTGTGCTCGCCTGAGATTTGGTTTGTTGTACGACAAACTCATCTTTTTTATCAGAAGAAAAAGATTTTCTTATACCTGTTAACCGTTCGAACAAAGAGGACGGCTTTTTTGGGGCAAACTCTCTATGCGCATTCTCCGCAGAACCACTTTTTGCACCCCCCAAACCCTGATAAGAAGTTTTCTCTTCACCATTCACTCCATCGTCGTCTATGGCGGAAACAGACTGCTCCAACGTTGAGTCGGTCTGAAAGGCGCGCGCGACAGCGGCCATTTCTTCGTAGGCCTGTTTTTTCTGTTTCACATCCGCAGCATCTATGCCAGTAGCCACAACCGAAACGCGCATGCGACCGTTCATCTTTTCACTAAATGTGGATCCGAAAATTATATTCGCTTCTGGATCCACTTCTTCTCTGATTCTGTTGGCCGCTTCGTCGACTTCATACAACGTCATATCGTAGCCGCCGGTGATGTTAATAAGAATTCCACGGGCTCCCTTCATCGATACGTCGTCCAACAGTGGGTTGGAGATGGCCGCTTCGGCTGCATCGATGGCTCTTCTCTCCCCATCTGCATCTCCGGTTCCCATCATGGCCTTCCCCATTTCGCTCATAACGGTTTTGATGTCGGCAAAGTCGAGATTTATGAGGCCCGGCATCACCATCAAATCCGTTACCCCCTGAACACCGGAACGCAACACATCGTCCGCCATTTTGAAAGCGTCCGCAAAAGTTGTTCTTTCGTTGGCTACTCTGAACAGGTTTTGATTCGGAATAACAATCAATGTATCGACATATTGCTGCAGCTCATCGATTCCCGTCTCAGCCGTTCGCATTCTGGTCGTGCCCTCAAAATGGAAAGGCTTTGTGATAACGCCAATGGTGAGCACGCCATGCTCCTTGGCTATTTTTGCAATGACAGGAGCAGCGCCAGTTCCGGTTCCGCCTCCCATACCAGCGGTAATGAATACCATGTTGCTGTTTTTTACATATGAAACGATATCGTCGACAACTTCTTCAGCCGCAGCCCTGCCAACATCTGGTCTCGCCCCTGCGCCCAATCCACCGGTGATTTCCAGTCCAAGCTGAATGCGTCTTTCGCATAATGACTGCAACAAAGCCTGAGAGTCGGTGTTGGCTACGACAAAATCAACGCCTTCCAGATTTGACCTGATCATATTGTTGACAGCGTTGCCTCCAGCGCCGCCGACACCAAATACCGTTATTTTTGGTTTTAGATAACCGTCACCAACAGAGGTATTTTGATTGAAAAAATCCCCCTGTTCTCCACTTTTACCCTGATTTTCCACAGTACCTCCGCCTGTCGTCGTCATGCGATGCCCCTCTACAAAATTCCCTTTTTGAGTATTATTAGGTAGTAGCTCTCAATTTACAAGTCATTTTCGATCAAAGTTAAAATTTTTTTGAAAAATCCTTCCTGTTTATCTCTTCTTGCAAAATAACTTACTTTGATCGGTTGCCCATCGCCTAATTGGGCAAATTTTATCATGCCTACCGCAACTGAAAAGCTATTATTTATTGGCACGTTCTGTTTGCCAATAAATTCTTCCACTTTTTTTGTTTTTACTTTCTTATTCATAATGTTATTGGCAAAATCTCCTATTCCAGTGAGATTACTTCCTCCGCCTGTTATAATTACGCTGCGAGAAAAATTATTGGTAAATGAAGACTCCTCCACCCTTTTCCTGATAATATTCAGAATCTCTTCCACCCTTGGTTGAATTATCTGATTTAGTGAACCTTTGGAAATCTGCTGCAAATTTATAACGGCATCGTCTTCTATGGTTGGAGCAAAGACTACTTCACGTTCGTCTTGAATTGATGCGAATGCCGCACCGTGTAGAGTTTTTAACCTTTCAGCATTGCTCATGGACATATTTAAACCATATGCTATGTCGCTCGTGATATTATTGCCTCCGAGTGGAATAACTTCCATACCACTAAACATGCCATTGTAGAAGAATCCAATCGACGTGGTTCCACCACCAAAATCGATCACTATCTGATTGGTGGACATATCGTCGTCACCCATGACGCATAAACCGGATGCAAAAATTGACGCGACGATTCCGATGGGATCAAGGTGACAGCGAGTTAAACATAGCAATAAATTATCCAGTTGTGCTCTTTGCACTGTGATCAGATTCATGTGAATGTTTAAATTGTTGGCAATCATTCCGACTGGGTCTCTAATTCCATGTAAAGAATCCACACTGTAAAGAATTGGAATAGAATGAATAACAACTCTATCTCCATCTTCTTGTTTGCAATATTCGAATACGTTAAGCAAGTCTTCGCTTTTTATGATGCGTCCGCCAATGTTCAGGTTTATGTTAGTTATCTGAGACTTTACGCCTTTGCCAGAGACGTTTACATAAACTGATTTCACTCTGAAGTTGGCCATTTTTTCCGCATTTTCAACGGCATTGGCGATTGATTTTTCAACAGATTTAACGTCGACTATTTTGCCGGCCTCGACTCCTCGGCAAAGACAATACCCCACCCCGATAATTTCGAAGTGCCCACCGTTGAAGATATTTGCGATACAGCAACACACCTTGGTGCTACCAATATCAAGAACGGTAACCGTACCGCTAGCTCTCATTTTTTTCCCACTTTCCTGGTAACAATGACACGATCCAACATTCTCAGATCAATCGAGGATATGTCTTCGTTGAAAAATCCATCTTTATCCGAAATTTCTTCCAAAATTCCCAGGGCATAGGAGATTCCTCTTTCCGGAAGCTTCACCGTAATTCCTCTATTTATTTTCATGTTCCAACGTCTCTTGCCAATTCTTACTGCAAACACTAATTGTCTGCAAATTTTTGGAAATTTGTCAAGGCAATTCAAAAGTCTGCCCACTTCTTTTTCCGCTCCTTCTCCTATCACGATTGGCAGATTATTGAAACTTCCGATACCATCGTTCTTAAGAATCTTTCCCTCCGTGTCGATTAGGTATAGCTTGTATTTAGATTGCAAAATAGCAATTGGAGTCCTTTCGGCTATTCTCACATAGATTGTATCCGGAAGTTTTTTCTGAACGATCGCCGATTTCACCCAGGCGATATTTTCCAACTTTCTTTTTACCTCATGAACTGAGAGCGCGAATATATTGCTTTTGTATTTTAGTCCGGATATTTTCAACAAAATCACATCCTTGACTCTGTCGTTGCCGTCGAATTCTATTTTTTTTATGCAAAATTCTGTGTTTTTGGATTTTGTGATTTTATCCGAGAAGAAATAGATTCCTCCACTGATTGTTCCCACAAATACAAGCAAGAGAAATAAATTACTTTTTACAACGGAAACCAGACACTGTAGCATTATTTTTATTGCTCCGCGCTACGTTTATTTCCCAGGCGCAAAATCTCCCATTCCAAACGAATTCCTGAATTTTCTAGTACTTTCTGTATGACTAGCTCGCCGAGATTTTCGATGTCGTCAGCAGTGGCATTGTTATCATTAACGATAAAATTGCAATGTTTCTCCGAAATCATTGCTCCCCCCAGTCTCATGCCACGACATCCTGCGGCTTCTATTAATTCCCAGGCTTTTTTGCCGTTTGGATTTTTAAATGCGGATCCACATGATCTCTGGCTTAACGGCTGATTATTCCTGCGTTTCGCAGTGATTTCATTCACTTTTTTGGGAATAGAATAACCCGCGTTTGGAATACCTCTAAACCAGGCGCGTGTTATGATCAAATCATCGGGAATTTTCGAAGTTCTATAGGCAAATCCGATATCCGAGGATTTAAGCCACTTTATTTGTCCTGAAGAGCTAATCCCTTCGCATTCGACCAGCACACTGGAGATTGTAGCTTCATAGCAGCCGGCGTTCATTTTAATTGCGCCGCCAATGGTTCCTGGGATTCCCATCAAAAACTCAAACCCTGTTAGTTCGTTGTTCATGGCCACCGTGGATAGTTTGCTGCAACTGACGGCCGCTCCAACCTCCAACACACTATTCTCAACGAAAATTTTGCTAAACCATTCTCCAAGGACTATCACGACTCCACGAATTCCTCCCGAGCGAATCAAAACGTTCGACATTGATCCCAGAATCGTAATGGGCATGTCTTCGGGTAATTCTCTCAGAAAAAAAACCAGATCATTCATATCCTCTGGAATGAAAAAAAACTGGGCAGGACCGCCAACGCCAAAAAAAGATTTTTTTCCTATATCCTCGTTTTCTCGCAACACACCTCTGACATGTGGGAAATCTCCAATGGTAAACATCACCGCTTTCCGTTTTCATTCAAGAATCTGTCGGCGAATCCATAGGCCCATTGGGTAACGTCGCCGGCGCCCATGAAGATAACGAAATCTCCTGGCCGCGCTTCGTTTTTGATTTTATCTATTAGAGCAGGTAAATCCTGCACAAAATCAGCTTGAACGGCTCCATTTTTCTGCAAAAGATCCAGAAGAGAAAAATGATCTACGCCGTTGTTGTTTTCACCCGCCGAATAAATCGGCGTAACAAAAACCCGGTCGCTTTGCTCTAAAACCTTCGCAAAGTCAGCGAGGAAATTACGCAAACGCGTATGCCTATGAGGCTGTATGACCGCGAATATTTTTCCGTCGCATACGCTTTTCGCCGCCCTGAGAACGACGTCAATTTCAACTGGATGGTGCGCATAATCGTCTATGATTTTTATACCGTTGACTTCGGCAACGGTCGTGAATCTCCTTTTAACTCCCATAAACGATCCGAGAGCGACCCTTATGTTCTCTTCGGATATGCCCAATTCCAATCCTATGGAAATGACGGCCAGAGCGTTTTGAACGTTATGCGCTCCAAACATATTTAGAGTGAAATTTTTCCATCTATCATTTGAAAGACCATGCTTTTGCACGATATCTTCGGAAAAAACCACGTCAAATTCCGCCCCATGTTTGGAGAGTGACATATTTTTGCAGGAAACGTCGGCATCCTCTGAAAAACCATAGGTGATTACCCGCCGATCCAGTATTTTTTTAGCAATTTTCTGTACTTCCGGGTGGTCTACGCACAGAATCACCGCTCCGTAAAATGGAATATTTTCGATGAATCTGGCGAACAACTCGCTCAGCTCCGCGAAACTCGCAAAATTATTGATGTGATCAAAATCAATATTCGTGACGACTGCGATCGTTGAAATCAGCTTTACGAACGATCCGTCCGATTCATCTGCTTCTACCACTATCCAATCTCCAGATCCAAGTCGAGCATTGCTGTCGTAGGCGTTTATCAGCCCTCCGTTTATGATCGTGGGATCCAAACCAGCCTGGTCCAGTATGGCAGCCGCCATGGAAGTCGTAGTCGTCTTTCCATGGGTCCCAGCAATGGCGATGGATTGCTTCATTTTCATGAGTTCCGCAAGCATTTCAGCCCTTTTGATGACGGGAATTCCCAGATTTCGCGCTTCCAAAATTTCCGGATTATCATTCGATACGGCCGAGGACACCACAACCACAGACGCTCCGTGAACGTTTTCGGCTCTGTGCCCTATTGTTACGTTGATTCCCTTTCTGGCCAATTTGGCCGTCATGGTATTTTCTTTTAGGTCGCTTCCGCTAATTTTGTATCCCAGATTAACAAGAACGTCGGCGATTCCACTCATTCCAATGCCGCCGATTCCGACAAAGTGCATCGTTCCTGTGTTAATCGGAAATCTTTTCACCTTTTAAAGTCCTCTAAAGATTAAATACTCTCAATTAATTCCATAAAACTGTCCGTGGCGCGGCCGACAGAGCTGTTTATCATATGAAATGATGCGGTTTTTAGCAATTCCCTCTTTTGTAGAATCTGCCTAAGTATTTTCCCCAATTCTTCCACAACTTCATCGCTTTCTTCGATTACCCAGGCGGCTTTTTTGTCCCTGTAGTACATGGCGTTGTGAAACTGATGGTTATCCGTCGCTTCTGGATATGGAATCAGAATAGCTGGACGTCCCGTGGCGGATAATTCCGACAAAGTTGACGCTCCAGACCTACAAATCACCAATTGAGATTCGAACATCGCATCCGCGACTCCGTGAACGAAGCGTTTCAGGGTAGATTTCACTCCGAGATTTTCATAAACCTGTTTCAATTCATCAATATTTCCGTGGGCCACCTGCTGCGTTATCTCTATGTTTTTAATTTCCTGACGGCTGAGCTTTGCCAAAGCTTTCGGCACTATATTCGAGAAAGACGCAGCTCCCTGACTACCGCCAATGACGAGAATTTTTATAATTTCATCGCATTCGTAGGGAATATTTTTCAGGAAATCATCCCGCACCGGAGCCAAAACTTCTTTCCAACTTTCGTCCAATTTAAACGACGCCAATTTTAGATTGGCGAATTTTTCGAGGAACTTGTTTGCTTTTCCAACTATGGAATTTTGCTCATATATGACGATTTTGGATCCAAAAACCTTTGATACGATCAGAGGAATAACGGTAAAAGCTCCACCAAATCCGATGACGATGTCCTGGTGTCTGGCAAACCAAATTTTACAAAACCTGAAAAACGTTACAATGAAATAATAAACTATTCCGAGGAAATTTTTACACGAAAATTTAATAGTATCCAGAACGATCTTTTTAGGAATATCACCGCTAAAAACATTCCCCCTGGCATCGGTTATAATTGTTACGTCATGTCCCTTTTTTTGCATCGCTTTAAACAGAGCGCAGGCAGGAAATATGTGACCGCCGCTACCACCAGCGCATATAATTACTCTGAGATTTTCATTTCTCTTCACTTTGAAAACGCTCCACAAATGCGATCCCGACAAAAGTCTAATTAAATTAGAATTCCGTGTCCAGAGAGCAACGGCAAGGATTTCTCCATAAATTATGGAACAATCTCCATCTTTCGACAGATATTGACACAGTTTTTAAGTTTGGATACCATGACTCGAGCTTTACATTAAAATAATGAGAGAAAATTTCGTGTTCCCAAAAGCATCCATGAGTAATAATCCTTGGATTACCTGGGTAATCGCCAACGTATTTTATCTATACGAGGTGATTCTGAGAGTTTCGCCCAGCGTAATGACAGACGATCTCATGGCTCATTACAACATAACGACCGGAACATTGGGCGTTATGATTTCGTTTTTTTACTACTCCTACACGCTTTTACAAGTTCCATGCGGACTGATTCTGGATAAACTTGGACCGAGAAATCTTATAGGTTCCTCGGTGATTATGTCGACACTGGGATCGATTTTGTTCGCTTTGACTGCCAATGTGTACGTTGCCCAATTTGGTCGTTGTCTGGTGGGAGCCGGAGCGGCCTGCGCGTTTATATCATGCCTGCAAGTTGCATCGATGGTGTTTCCGATTAAATATTTCGCAATATTCGCCGGCATAACTAATATGATGGGGACTTTGGGGGCTCTCAGCGGAGGATTTCCAGTAGCGAGGTCCGTAAACTCCATCGGATGGAGAGAAACGATATTTTTTCTAGCAGCCGGAGGAGCGATCATAGCCATATCGGCGTTTTCGTTGATTCCAGAGGTTATGAGACTTCCCGAACACGCAAATATCGAAAGATCTTTCATGTCCATATTTAATAAGGTCGTGAAAAATAGGCAAATTATATTGGTGGGATTGGTTGGAGGATTTATGTATCTTCCAGTTTCAGTGTTTTCTGAATTGTGGTCGGTTCCGTTTTTCATGGCGAAATATGGCATTAACAACGAAACAGCCTCTCTCGCTTCTTCGGTACTTTTCATCGGATTTGCAATTGGTAGTATTCCTGTGGCGATGATAGCCAAAGAAGTGAACGGATACATGAAGACCATACGTTTTTCGATAGTCTGCGTTGCGTTGCTGTTTGTTCCATTGATATACGTAAAGAATATGCTTCTGTCTTTCGTCATCGTGTTTTTCATAGGAGTTTTGACGGCCGCCGAAGTTCTGGTGTTCACCTGCGCAAAAAATAGTGAATCCAGTAAAAACGCCGGAACCGCCATTGCGTTTGCCAATGGGCTGGTTATGCTGGCTGGATCGGTGTTTCAGCCAATTCTCGGCGTCCTGCTCGATTTTTTTTGGACCGGAATTGTATCGGAACAGGAGCTGCGCATCTATGAAATTTCAAGCTATCAAAAGGCAATTCTGACACTGCCGATTTGCCTGGTGGTTGCCTATATTCTGTCGATGTTTGTAAAAGAAACGATTGGAATGGAATCACAGAACTCCTAGACCTTCGGGTTTGGCGCCCATGCAGATGTTTTGAACTTTTAAAAAGTTCTATTTTTTATTACGGATAAGTGTAATAATCAGCGGCGTTAGTTTATGCGTCCGTAGCTCAGCTGGATAGAGCGTCTCCCTCCGGAGGAGAAGGCCGGGGGTTCAAATCCCTCCGGACGCACCATCGGTGGAGGAAGTTATGAAGAAGATCTTATTTGGAACATTGAGCCTGTTCTTGCTAGGATGCGAAAGCAAAAAGGCCTGTTATCGAGAAAATTGTTTCATTTCCAGAGATGTAGTAATCACTGAAGATATGCGCAGAATAGCGAATATCATCCTGAATTATTATAAAGAGTATTGGCGTACGCGTAACGAAGGAAATCTGAAGATAGTAAAAATCGCCTGTGAACTTTTTGGAAAAGATAATAGGAAGCTCAACAAAGAGCTCGATAAAATTAGAGAATTTCATGATGAGAAAGAAACAAAGAGATTAAAAAAACTTCTCGACGATCTGGAAAAATCATTAAAAGGTCTCAGATTGGATTACAAACAAGTACTTCCGCTGATCAGAGAGATGGAGAAAGCCTACGCAGAAATAATGGCAGACAGTAGGAAAAAGTACCTTCCTTACATGGAAAGAGCGCGGGAAATCCTAAAATCTATCAAGTCCAAAGATGATGCAAAAGAAGAATGGACATACTCCTACTATGAAGATGGAATTCAATCACATAACTACTGGGAAATTTACTCGCAAATACACTCGATCACCGAAGATGATTATAATAGATTCTCTACCTACGATTCTTTGACGTCCATGTTATTTGGCTTCATAGACAGGGGCATTTTGGTCGATTCATTTTTGGAATCGCATCAATCTCCGTTAAATCACAGAGACGAAAGAGCTTTTACTTCGCACATTTCACCTTCAATCTATGGAATAGTGCCTACAAAAAACGAAGATGGGATTGTTGTATTCGACGTTGTGAAAGGCGCAATTGAAAGAGAAAAAATAGATAAAAATGAACTGCGAAAAATTGTTGGATCCATAGCCAATTATATGACTTCGTTAGCATCCAGCATAGTGGATATACAGCACGACGTGACCGATAAAATCGATCATGAGAGCCACCTGGAACAGTATAGAGAGGAAAAATTTAATAATTTTTATGCACATAGCAGGTATTCCGCGATCACGCTTACGGAAAAATATCCAAAACTCGTTGATTTCGAGAGAGAGGTAGATAAAGTGGCTGTACGACTAGCATATCAGACGTATTTCCGAGCTAACGCTGCGCGATTCCTGTACAAAGAATGGCATGATACCTATCTTACGCAAATAAATGAATTTTGGAGAAATTCGGCAATTCTGGCAGAGAGGCTACACAAAATGTGTCAGAATGAAAACATTTCTGACGATTCTCCGGATAAGCTCCGTTACGAGCACGAAAGCAGTTTACGAAACATAGCCGCCATAAAAGAAATGACAAAAATCGGAATCAAAAAAATCTTTTCTATTCCGGATTGTTACATAGATTCCCAAAAGGAAATCAGGGAGTCCTATAGGGCGCGAATCTTAAAAATGCGAGAGGTGTATCTAAAAAGATAGGGAATTATTCCAAAAGATATCCTTTTTCAGGGATTAACGAAGAAGTCCATAG
Source organism: Holosporaceae bacterium (assembly GCA_031258475.1). GTDB lineage: Bacteria > Pseudomonadota > Alphaproteobacteria > UBA3830 > UBA3830 > JAIRMQ01. Next base: position 1,693 of record JAIRMS010000042.1, on the reverse strand, counting down.
CAAATAAACAACTCCACCGCAAACGGACAGGGTATTCTGCTTTCTGCTCTTTTTTCGCTGCAGAGCTGCAGGGAATTCACCTCTCAGAGATTAAAAAAGCGTTTTTTAACGAAAAATTAATTTTTTCATTGCATAATAAGGAAAAAGTGGAGGAAACAATGAAAAGAATGATCCAAATATTATCTGTGTTTAGTGGAGTTACGATGTTCGGAGACGTTGGGGCTGGCCTTCTTTCTCACCTAAAAAATGCAGCGAGCGGTGTAGCGAGCAGTGTAAAGAATATTTATGATAAAAACAAGAATAGTCAGCTGATTAAATCTGCTGAAGCCCTTGCCGGCACGGCGGCGACAGTTGCAGCGACTGTGGCTCAGAACAAAATGAATAATATGGTAATACAGCCGCTGATCACCAACGTTCAAAATGGAGCAATGACGCTTCGTGATAAAGTTACGGAGCAAGTTAATGCTATCAGGGCACAAGAATCGCAGGTTATAGCACAGGAAAACGCAATTGTGGCGCAGGAAAATGCTATTGCACAGGCCGGTGCTACTCAGGTAGCAGCTGGGCAGTCTCAGGCAGCAGTGGAGCAAACTCAGCAAATTCAGCAACTGGAAGGGCAAAGACAACAGCTAGATCAGCAAAGACAGCAATTTGCAGCTTTGGAAGCCGTATATAACACTTCGCTACAGCAGATAAACAATTTACTTGCAGTACTTGCAAGTGCAAATTTACAGAGAATTTCTAGCGAGGTTCCTGTAATCACAAACCAAATTGTAACAACATTGGCGAATACTCCGTTCCATGATATAGCGGTCCAGTTGTTGACTCAATCGGGCAATGATCTGGCTAATGAGGCGGCGAAAGAGATAAATAATCAGAACGCGGCTCTTCAGCAGCAGTACGGGCAATAGTAACTCTCCGATGGGGAGAGAGTCAACGTCAGGCCCTTCCACTGGGCCTACGCATGAAAAATTTTCCTGACAACGTCGAATAAAATGCGATGTGGACATAGAATTTCTGTCACAGTTAATTTTACATTTTTTTTAAAGAATTTGCATTATAGTTGATTGACAATTTCGGAGAGTGAGTTATGAAGTGGCTTATAATATGCATCGGTCTGCTGTGTAGCTGTTTTGTTAATAGCGTACTACAGCGAACTAGTTCTTTTCCTCTCGTATTCCCTCCGCATGGACGGACGGCGGCGACTCCTTCCGATCCTCCCAACTTTGACAGTCTTTACACGGAGGATATCCAGAGTCTGCCATCGAATGGAGAAAAGATGCAAGCATATCTGAGAGATGGCGAAAAAATCAGATTGGTCGTTCAAATTTTAGAAAAAGAATTGGGATATACAGAATTAGACGAAAGAAGAGTTATCGATATCTCATATCCTTCGCTGATGGCGTATGTTCGCAGATTAAAAGACAGCGGAAAATACCCGCAAAATGTCTTTCAAAACATAGAAAATATTGATCAATCCTCTGGAGAAGATTTATGTCGAACGGCGAAGGAACTTTTGTTTGATCTTAGCGAACTGTCGTCTGGCTCGACTAAGAGATTCACGGAAAATCTTTGGTTCAAGAGTAGATTAGAGCGGGGATTTTCTCAGTCTATTTAACAATAATTTATAAATATTTTCATGTCCATGATTGAAGCGCCATTCAGTCTCCTTCAAGTGTAGGTAGAACTTCTC
>JAIRMS010000026.1 GCA_031258475.1 Holosporaceae bacterium | reverse complement strand
GGTAGCAATCGTGGCGTGCATGCGAAAGATGCTGGTGCAGCTTAATGTCATTATGAAAAGAGAACTGAAAAAAAATATTGCATAAGCTATTTACTTTACTACTTAAACTGAGTAGATGTAATTTCATTAATGTTATACTAATATTAATTCTGAAAAAGACTATGGACATTGATGATAAAGCTAGATCTACAAAAATTTTCTGATGCTTTTATACTTCCATTGGTGGAAGGAGGAAAGGGTATTTCCATTTCTAATGGTGAAACATGCGGTGCCTGGGCTGCTGCCGGTAGCGTCGGTACGTTTTCGGCGGTAAACGCGGATTCCTACGATGAAAATGGGGAAATTATCCCTCAAATTTACCAAGGAGAGTCTCGGCAGCAGCGGCATCGGGAGTTGGTTGATTATGCCGTCGCCGGTGGGATAGCTCAGGCGAAGATTGCCCGTGAGAGATCCAATGGTCATGGGCGAATTCACATGAATGTGCTCTGGGAAATGGGAGCCTGCGAGGAAATTCTTCATAGAATTTTAGAAGGCGCAAAAGGATGCGTCCATGGTCTAGTTTGTGGAGCCGGCATGCCTTATAATTTGGGAGAAATTGCTTCAAAATTCAGCGTTTATTACTATCCGATCATATCATCTGCCAGAGCGTTTTCAGCATTGTTTCGTAGATCGTTTAAAAATACGCGAGACCTCCTGGGAGGAGTTGTTTATGAGGATCCATGGCTTGCGGGCGGGCATAATGGGCTATCTAATGCGGAAGATCCATTAAAACCAACCAATCCTTATTTGCGTCTCGTGGAATTGCGTCGCATCATGAATGATTTCGCACTGCAGGCGATTCCCATAATCATAGCTGGCGGAGTCTGGTGGCTCTCTGAATGGGAGGATTACATCAATAATAATGAGCTGGGACTGGTGGCTTTCCAATTTGGAACTCGTTCAATTTTAACAACAGAATGCCCAGTATCCAAAGCATGGCAATCGAAATTGATGACACTAAAGAGAGGAGACGTAAAATTAACGCCGCTGAGCCCTACTGGATTTTATTCTTCCGCCATATGTAATCGCATGCTGGAAGATCTGTTGGAATTGCAGAAACGGCAGGTGGCTGTGGTGGAAAATTCCCAGGCAACAGTAATAGCCTCTGGTCGAGAAGTTTCCATAGCGACGACAAAAGAGGTTCAGACGTGGATTGACGATGGATTTTCGGCGGCTATGCTTACTCCATCTAATACGGTTATTTTTGTAACTCCAAGGCAGCGCGACAAAATTTTACGCGACCAAAAAGATTGCTGCGGTTGTCTAAGTAAATGTCGCTTTAGCAGTTGGTGTCAGCATAAAGGGTCGACTGGAAACATTCCCGATCCTCGTAGTTTTTGCATACAAAAAAGTCTTCAAGGCGCAGCGCACGGCGGTAATCTGGAACAAAATCTTTTATTTGCCGGACACATGGCCTATCGATATGGAGAAGATCCGTTCTACGCAAATAATTTCATACCGACGACGAAGCAATTGATTGAACGCATTTTGAGCGGACATTAATCTTGGAATTGAGAATAAGGTTAGCCAAAAAAATTGCCGAAAGTGGAGTTGCGTCTCGAAGAGAAGCGGAGAGATTGATTGAATCCGGCAATGTTACGGTAGACGGACAGACGGTAAAAACGCCAGTTTTTTTTGTTTCCGATTCGTCTGAGATATTGATTAACGGAAAATGTATTCCCCAAAATTCCCAAGAAATTATCATTTGGAAATTTCACAAACCTCGAGGCGTAATCACCACTAAAAATGATCCACAGGGACGGAGAACAGTCTTCGATTTCATGAAGGAGAATCAAAGATTAATTTACATTGGACGCCTTGACTATAATTCCGAAGGGTTATTGCTATTCACCAATAGCGGACAATTGGCAAGAAAAATGGAACATCCTAATACTGGGTTGAAAAGAGTCTATAGGGTAAGAGTATTCGGGAATATAAATACAGAAAAAATTCAAGAGTTAAAAAATGGCGTTGTTATTGAAGGCATAAAATACAGAGCTGTTGATATAAAAATTGACGAAAGACGATCAAGTCGAGCTAATTTCTGGGCTACCGTTACCTTATGGGAGGGAAAAAATCGCGAAATTAGAAAAATAATGGAATATGTCGGCTGTGTTGTGACTCGACTAATTAGGATCAGTTATGGTCCATTTCATTTGAACGAGTTGCCTTCGGGAAACATCCAGCGAGTTTTCCCTGGAGAAATCAAGAGGTTACTGGCGATGGAACTGCTAAACGAAAGCAGATAGTACCGAGAAAATCTCTAAATTTTCAACAAAATCATCAACCCCAATAGAAAAACTTATTCTAAGTATACCTGGTATGTCCATTGAGCAAAATCGAGTTGCATTTAAAAAAACTGCAGTAGCCAAAACATCATACGAACTTCGGAACACAGAAGTACATTTTCTATCGATATAGATGAAACATCCCGTTGGTGGGCCCGGTAAGATTCGAACTTACGACTACTCCGTTATGAGCGGAGGGCTCTAACCGCTGAACTACAGGCCCACGCGGATAAGATATGCACCCTTACGCTAATAAGTCAATAGTTTGCTACGGGATTGCCCAATTAATATAGATAATAATGCTCCCTGTATTTAGGAGCATAGAGATGGGAATAATTTGCAAGAAGTGTGGCTCACGCTGTGTAAGAACGGATTGGCAGTAGGTAAACAGAGGTATCTATGTAAAGCGGTATGAATTTTACCGAAAGCGACAGCAGGAAGAAGCATTCCTCAAGAGTCATTAGAGCAGCTCAAAATCAAAGAAAATGCTCAGGTTTTCCGTAACATTACTTGCCTATGAAAAGTTTAATCTTAATTGGACAGTCCACTTCTTTCGCAGTCAACCGTATTGTTTGTAGTATCAAAAGTATTTCTTACCTTCTCTGAAGAGTCTCATTTTTGAGTTAAGGATTATCAGAAGCTTGTGAGCGACGGCAGTGAGAGCCACGAATGGATTTTTGCCCTCATTTTTGAGTCTTTTATAAAAATCTTTCACCTTGGGATTACTTCTGACGGAGCTGATCGAGGCCATAAACAATGCCCGACGAACTCGTCCCCGGCCGCCTCGGATGTGCCGTCCGCTGCTCATTTTTCCGCTATCATGAGCCATTGGAGCCAATCCAATCAGCTTCGAAATTTTGCGATTATCGAGAACCCCCAACTCCGGAAGAGAACCCAGCAAAATCGCTGCAGTTTGAGCTCCAATTCCCTTTTCCGATTACAAAACCTCGGATTCTTTGCTTGCGTGAGTTGAAATCATTTCCAAAATCTTTTTCTCAATGATTTTTATCTCATCTTTCAGAAAATCCAGGTGTTTGCGGATGCTATTCAGGATCTCTTCGGAGGGACTCTTCTCCAGACGCAACTTCTCATCTTTCAGCACTTCAACCAAATTATCTCGACGATGCGTCAGATCCTCGATTTCAAACCGATATTCCTCTTTCATTTCGTGCATTTTCGGCTCCATTTTCTCTCCGTACTCCGATAAAACCTTCGCGTCTATTTTATCAGTTTTCGCAAGATCTTGCTTGGCCTTTGCGAAATTTCTCACGTAATACGGATTTACAATCGACACGGGAATTTTGCCGGCGAATAACTCCTTAAGCAGACGCCTCTCATAGCCGCCCGTTGGCTCAATTATCACGCGTACTTCGCCTTCAACGCCGCATAGAGCGAAATAAATCGACCTATCCCCTCAGGGGTGTTTCCAAATCTTTTGTGCTTGCCTCCTAAAAATATGTCCAAACTACTTTTTCCAATGTC
>JAIRMS010000021.1 GCA_031258475.1 Holosporaceae bacterium | reverse complement strand
GAGACCATACCCTATCTGTTATATCATGTCTCCTGTGCGCCAATTGTTGCATAGCCATTCTCCATACTACAATAACTACGCTATCATATCAGATCCCTCTCCTGACGACAAGCCCTAGGCTTTCCATACAATTACTCCTTTAAAAATATACAGTCAGTCTGTACAGCGTAATCCCTCCAACGTCGGCGATTTACAGCAAAGAATGAACATCATATAATGTCGCGAGCGAGGAATGATACAGAAAACATTACACTGTGCAGCATTAGGAGAAGATAATATTTGACGTTTCAAACAAGGTAGCTGTCTTTTTCAAAAAGCCAGAGGTGCGGAATTGTTTAATGTATTTGTTTTTCGTGTTTTCCGTTATTTCTTGCTTCGTTACCTATTTACTATTCTCAGACGTTGATTCATATAATCGAAATTCGTCAATCGTCATTTCCATATTGTACATTGATACCGTTTGCATTCTGATGCTGCTTCTATTGAGCAGCAACAAAATCATAGAATTATGGACCAACAGACGTAATAAAGGGTCTCGATTGACTCTGCGACTCATATCTATTTTTTCGTTGTTGTCTGTGGTTCCGTCCGTGATGATGTGCGTTTTTTCCGCGTTATTTTTTCACAACGGAGTGGAGTCGTGGTTCAATAAACGCAATCGAATAGTATTGCAAGAATCACTAAATGTTGCCGAATCTTATTTGGCGGAGCACAAACGACACGCCCTGAGCGATTGCGTTGCAATTTCCAAAACTCTGGAATATCACGTCGAACGGATGTCAGATGACTGGGAAAGCAATCGCGAGCTATTTTCCAAAAACGCAAGCTCTCTTCTTGATGACCTGTGTGAGCTGAAAGGAGTCGACTCCGCGATTCTTTTGGATTCTCATCTCGGCGTAATCGCTCACTCGAAATACAGCGTTTCTCTTCATTTTTTGAATATTAGTTATAAAAAGATAAAAGAAGTCGAAACGCTGGATAACAAATGGTCCCTCATTGAAACTTCTGAAAGCGAAAAAAACGTAACGGCAATGTCGTGTTTTAGGAACACGGACAGATATATGTATCTCATAATCAGAAAGAACGTAAATTCGAATACATTGGCGCAGGCAGAAAACGCAAGAATCGCCTACGACGAGTATTTCCAACTGCAAGAAAATCGTAGTTCTCTGGAAATAGCCTTTATTTTTATATTTTTGACGGTGGGAATTCTGCTCCTCGTTGCGTCAATTATTGTGGCGATCGTCTATTCATGGAAAATAGTGAGTCCCATTAGCAATTTGATCGACGTATCTGAGAACATCATAGACGGAAATATGAAAGCCAGAGCAAAAGAGGACGGATCCTACGAAGAAATTGAACTGCTGAGTAAAACCTTTAACCAGATGATCGAGCAAATCAGCAATCAGCGTGAAGATCTCATAAAAATCAATAAAAAACTCGACGAAAGAATAAAATTTACGGATAGCGTTTTGGGAGGAGTTTCGTCCGGTGTAATAGGCGTGGATAACAATGCCATATACACATGGAACATTTCGGCTGAAAAACTTCTGGATGAAAAAATTGTTTACGGAGAGCACATAGGAAATGTTTTTCCAGAAATTATGGAAACTCTAAAATCAATGAAATCTTCGTCGGTTCAGAAAGAAATTCAATTTAGAAAAGGTAACGATATTCTGTTGTTATCTCTTAAGATTGAAAGTTTAACTCTCCAGGGCGACAATAGGTTTGTGATTACATTTAACGATCTAACCGACGTCGTTATAGCCCAGCGAAAAGCAGCATGGTCCGAAGTGGCCAGAAGGGTCGCCCATGAAATAAAAAATCCACTTACTCCGATTCAATTATCCGCAGAAAGAATCAGGCGAAAATATCTATCTCAAATAACCGTCGATCCCGAAGTTTTTTCGGAGCTGGTCGACGTAATTGTACGACAGGTCGGAGATATTAAAAGATTAATAGATGAATTCAATTTTTTCGCCAGATTGCCGGAACCAAACTTCAGAGAATGCGATCTGTGCGAAATTTGCAGGCAGGCAACGTTTCTGATGCAAAATGTTAGCAATGGTGCGGAAATAATATTTTCGAGCAATGAAAATACTTGCAAAATTAAAGCAGACGAGCGATTGCTGCACCAGTCCATAGTCAATTTGATACAGAACTCTATCAACATTTTATCCACCGTCGATGGAGCCGACAAAAGAGTGCTGGTTTCTGTGAAAAGCGCACCTGATCATGTGGAAATCCTAATAGAAGATACAGGTCCTGGTTTTCCAAAGGAAAAAATAAAATCTCTGGCCACTCCCTATTTCACTTTAATGCCCAAAGGAACTGGTTTAGGACTGGCAATTGTGAAAAAAATAGTTCAAGATCATAGAGGGCAGCTATCTTTTGGAGAAAGCGCTTTTGGCGGAGCAAAGGTAACAATGCTTTTCCCATCTTTAGTAGAGGTAAAAAATGAGCAGTGAAACTACCGTACTAGTTGTGGACGATGAAGCGGAAGTTCGATCTCTTGTGTCTGATATTCTCACAGATGAAGGGTACAAAACTAGTCTGGCAAAGGATGAGCAGGAAGCCCTCTCAATAATAAAAGACTCGCCGCCGGATTTGATGTTCTTGGATCTTTGGATCGGAGAGGACGAATCCGCTGGACTCAGAATTCTCGGCAAAGTTCGGAAATCACATCCGGAAATTCCTGTTATTATAATTTCGGGACATGGAACTATCGACGTGGCTGTTCAGGCGATCCAAAAGGGGGCGACCGATTTCATAGAGAAGCCCTTTGTAATAGATCGTTTGCTCCTGACCTGCAGACAAACTCTGGAAACCAGTCGATTGAAGAAAGAAAACCTGGCTCTGAGACTAAATAAGCTTGATAGCGAAATTTTTGCCATTGGAGAATCTCCGTTCGTGCTGTCGATAAAATCTACCTTGGATAAGATCGCCCCAACGAATAGTCGAATTTTTATAAAAAGTCCAGTCGGCATGGGAATCGACGCCATCGCTTTTAAAATTCATAAAAAATCGCACAGAAAAGATTCGCCCTTTGTTCACATTAATTGTTTTTCGGATGATAAAGAAAACTTTGAGTCTGAACTATTCGGCTCTGAAAAATCATACGGATGCATGGAAAAAGCCGACCATGGCACCCTGTTTTTGGAGGATGTTACAAAATTATCTAAAAACTGTCAGGCGAAGCTCCTGCAGTTTCTGCAGGAGGGTAGTTGTCTGGTCGGTAAAAGAGGGGTACGCTTCGACGCCAGGGTTATATGCAGTTCGAGCGAAGATGTTGATTCCCTGTTGTCTTCCTCCAAATTTAGCCAGGAGTTATTTTACCGAATAAACATAGTCCGCTTGGATATCCCCAACCTGAAAGATAGACGCGAGGACATTCTCCCTCTGATCAACTATTATCTAACAAATTCCCAGGCAATTTTTGGGCTAAAACCGAAAAGTTTTACCGAAAGCGCTCTCGCAATTCTGCGATCCTATGATTGGCCGGGAAATATTTATCAGCTGAGAAACGTCGTTGAAAGTTCCCTGATTAACTCCATGGAATCCAGTGTGATAGATAAAAATTCTTTGCCGCCGGAGTTAACTTCAAGCGCAAAGGAAAAATTCGCTTCGCTGAACGTTGCAAAATTCATATCTCTGCAGATGAGGGAGGCAAAGGAAAATTTTGAATCCGATTATCTGCGAACTCAAATAGATAAATTTTCAGGAAATATATCTAAAACAGCGGAATTCATAGGCATGGAGCGATCTGCTTTGCATCGAAAGCTGAAATCCTTGGGAATAATGTCGAGTAAAAAAAACGCAAAAAAACGTTGATTTTTACCTGTATTTCGGCAAATAACTTCCCAAAATCGAATTTTGTACCATAAAAGTTGTAGACAAAAATTTTGAAACAGGATACACTTCGCTCCAGTTTAAATTGGAAAGGTTTCTTTAAATGAGCAAATATTTGGAATACATGGCAAGAATACGCAATCTGCGCAGTGCTCTGATTCCTGTTGCATCGTTCTGCGTGGCCTTCTTTTGTTTTTCAGAAAATGTTTTTGCGTTAAATGTAGTATCAACAACAAATGCTGTACTCCGCCGCAGTGTTGGATTTAGACTTTTGTCAGAAGGAAGGGATCTGAGCGGCTTATCAAAAGACGCACAGGAGATTGCCTCCATAACGCTGTGTGAAGATCCAGAAAAATTTACTGGTCTCTTTTGTCAAGTATTTGACGGAAACGAAGTTGGTAAGACATGTGTTGCTGAAATTGCAAAGGTATTTCGGAGTGGAATGAAATTAGCACCAATAATCGTTTGTACGAATCCTGAAACATTCGCAAATAACGTGCCGCTGCTAAGCGAAATAAGAAAACGTATACTGTCTGGAGAAGAGCCTGGGAATTTTACGCTATGCCGGGATAATTGTACAAAGGCATTCGAATGTCACATTTTTATAAGCTTGGCAGAAAGGCAATTTCCCGTAGTAGACCCAAAAACCTGGACAGTACGAATTCAAGAAAAAGGAGTGCCACAATTATGCTGTTACCACGAGTTCCGCCATATCACGCAGCTTAATGATATGGATAGACTACTTCTCACACCGAAAGACGGAGAACTGAGAGCCGCCGCTGTGAAATACGGGATCGAAGATTTTGGCGATATGTATGGAGGTAACGACGGAGAGTACCAGAATACTTTTACTGGTCCATTTAGTGAAGCGGCATTTACATTACTAATATTTGGTTGGTTGAGGTTCACATATATTGCGGGGTATTGGATGCTCGAGGCCATTAAAAAAATAGGTGGAACATTCAGGCTCGGAAATGGGGAGTTACGATTTTATCAAGATCTCTGTAGAAGTCTCACAGACCCTAGCCGGCCCTAGGGCCTGTCTTAGCCGACAGAAAAAATGCTAACGGCAAACACACCAACGGATTCGGATTTTGACTTTCCGAGGGTGTTTTTTTTTGATATTCTTACCCTGTTTTGCGCCGGACTAGCTCAGTTGGTAGAGCAATTGATTTGTAATCAATAGGTCGTTGGTTCAAGTCCGACGTCCGGCACCGGAGAAGTTTTCGAGGAGTCGTTAATGATAGTTACCTGTCCTGCGTGCTTTTGCAAGTATTCTGTCCACGCGGAGACCATTGGCAGAGAAAAATTAGTGCGATGTGCCATGTGCGGCGCCACCTGGCAGCAGTCCGCCAATAATCAGGAAAGAAAACAACACGTTCTCGATTTAGCGAAGTGGACGTTTTTTTGGTTTGCGGTTTTTATCACAATTTCCACCCTGTCTTTTGCTAAAAACGACCTGATGAAAATTTGGCCGTCCATTACGGATTTCTACGAGGCGCTGGGAATAAAAACCGACTCAGAAAAATCGTTTGTAATTCAAAATTTATCAAATTTTTTTGTGATAAAAAATAATACCCTTTACATGGGACTGAAGGGAGAGTTAATTAATCTTTCAGATGAGGTAAAAGTTCTTCCCAGCATCACGATTTCATTAAAGGATGACGACTATGTGCAAAAGGATTCTCGCTATAAAAAAATTTGGACACACAATCTAAGCTATAAAAAGTTACTGCCCAATCAAAGGGTGATATTTGAAACGGAACTGCAAAGTGTTCCATGCAATAATCTGATTTGCAATATTGCATTGGACGCTCTATAGGGGCAAGTATGATTTCAAAGAGCATTCGAAATTTCATCTATGGTATCTACTCATACTTTGTTGAATTTTCGGGAATATTAGTGCTTTTTTTTTCGCTGGCGACAATCATTGCATTGATATCGTATTGTCCGGAAGATCCGTCTCTTAATACGGCCATTGACGGCGAAGCGGCCAACTTGCTTTCCTTTGCCGGAAGCTATTATTCGGATATTATGTTCCAGGTTCTTGGAATGTCCGCCTATGTCTTTTCTATACTTCTGCTATCGTTCGGACATCAGCTGATAAAATACCATGTTGTCTCATTTTTTAGAATAATATCATCTCTGATTTGCTGCGTGTCGTTTTCCATTATGTTGGAAATATGGAAGACCGGCTCGCAATTATCGGGAATCGTCGGAAGTTTGGTGATAAAATTTATAAAAAGTAGAATGGACATCGTTCCGCCGTCTCCTAATTTTTGGCTATTGGCCGGAGGCGTTTCCCTGGTATTTCTAGCAAGCATGATCTATTCGATAAAGTTTAGTTTTTCCAGCCTAAAAGAATTTGCACAGCTATTTTTTAGCAGAGGAAGTAACTCGTTGGCAGGAATTATTCCCGATTTTCCGGAAATGCCGCGGATAGGGAAAAATTCACAAATTAAAAAGGTGGCGACAATCGTTCCGGGTTCCTCCGTTGACGGATTTTCCTTGCCTCCACTATCGTTGCTAAAAGAAGCCCACTCCGCCGGAGAAAAGTTATCCGAATCGGAGCTTAAAGCCTACTCCAACGATCTGGTTGGAGTTTTGGACGATTTTGGCATTAGTGGAGAGATTATCGGCGTTAGTCCAGGGCCGGTCGTGACACTGTATGAGCTAAAACCGGCGGCGGGCATAAAGTCGTCGCGGGTTATCGGACTGTCGAACGACATTGCTAGATATATGAGCGCCGTTTCTGCGCGAGTCGCTGTTATTCCTGGACGAAATGCTCTTGGAATAGAGCTTCCCAATAAAAAACGCCAGACTGTTTATCTGAGAGAAATTCTGGAATCCACGGTCTATAATGAATCTCCAGCGGCCCTGCCCATTTCTCTTGGAAAAGATATTTCCGGAGAGGTTGTGGTCACTGATCTTGCAAAAATGCCCCATTTACTGATAGCAGGAACGACCGGTTCTGGAAAATCAGTCGGAATTAACGCGATGATTCTGTCGCTTCTGTATAAGCTTACTCCGAACGAATGCAAATTCATTATGGTTGATCCAAAAATGCTGGAATTATCCGTATATGACGATATTCCCCATCTGCTAACCCCGGTGGTCACAGATCCGAAGAAAGCCGTTACGGTTTTAAAATGGGCGGTGAAGGAGATGGAATCTCGCTATATGTCCATGTCCAAATTGGGGGTGAGAAATATAGAAGGCTACAATATGAAACTGAACAACCTGAAAAAAACGGGAGAATCCATAACTAGAAAAATACACACCGGATTTAATCCGGAAACCGGTGCACCAATTTACGAAACCAAGACCGAACAATTGGATCCCATTCCATACATAGTAATCATCGTGGACGAAATGGCCGATCTGATGCTGGTGGCCGGAAAGGACATCGAAATCGCGGTACAAAGACTGGCGCAGATGGCGCGTGCGGCCGGAATTCATCTGATCATGGCAACCCAGCGACCGTCTGTCGATGTAATCACCGGAACCATTAAGGCCAACTTTCCCACCAGGGTTAGTTTTCAGGTCAGCTCAAAGATAGATAGCCGTACTATTCTCGGAGAGCAGGGGGCGGAGCAATTGCTCGGCCAGGGGGATATGCTCTACATGGCGTCCGTGGGGCGCATGACCAGAATCCACTGCCCCTTCGTCAGCGATGTGGAAGTGGAGAAAGTCACCGAAAATCTGAAATTGCAGGGCGAACCCCGCTATATTTCCACAATTTTGGACGATGACGAAGAACAATCCAATGGAGATGGAGATTTTGACTCCTCCGGCGACGATCCGCTTTACAACGAGGCGATATCTCTGATACTGCGAGAGGGGAAGGCATCGACCAGCTTTATCCAACGACATCTGAAAGTTGGGTATAATAGGGCCGCCCGCATGATCGATATGATGGAGACGGCCGGTATCGTTTCTGCGGCTAATCATGTTGGGAAACGAGAGGTTTTGGGACGATGACAACTATGATGAGAAAGATATTCATAGTAGCGATCTCATTTTTCTTTGGCCTGAAGCCGATTTGCGCCAACCAGCAAGACCACGTCGCGGAGGTCGAAAAATATCTGAATGATATCACTACCTTCGAATCCGATTTCATTCAGGTGGATCGGCGTGGACGTGTTTCCTACGGTCGCTTCTTTTTGAAAAGGCCTTTTCTTATGAAAATGGATTACTGGGATCCGCCCACCAATGTGATAATTGCCAGAAACAATCAAATTATTCACTATGATCGCGAACTGAAAGAAAAGACTGTAACTTCCATGTATTCTTCTCCTCTATCATTTTTCCTTGAAAAAAAAATTGATTTACAAAAAAATCTACGCGTGTTATCTGTCCGAGATGAAAGCGACATGCTGTCGATAAAATTCTGCAGAAAAGATGAAAGCGCCGAGGGAGCCGTTATTTTGGTTTTTTCGAAGGATCCAATGACTCTCAGAAAGTGGATTATATTCCCCAGCAAAAGCAAAGGATCTCTCTCCGATTACACGGAAATTTCGCTCATGAATTGGAAATCCGGACATGTTATCCCAGATGAGGAATTCAACAGGTTTGCCTGTCCAAAGTAGAATTCGAAGGTTCAAATGTTCACCGGTACTCCGCTCTCAGATAGGACAACAGTTCCGCGTTGGGTATCTTGTGAGGACCGCTAGTCACACGATCAAAGCGTTCTCGTATTTTTTTCATCCGATGTCCTTCGTCTTTCCATCGAATCCTTCAGGATACCTGTTATTGTGCCACTACCGATGCAGGTGTAGTTGCCGGAATCTGCTCTATAGTGGGCCATTAACATAAGGCGCTAGTTCTGAACGCATATCGTTAACAGCAAGCAACAAATTATTGGCGGTCGTTCCGTAGACAGTATTTGCCAAAGCCGTTGTCACTCCCTGAGCCAAAACTGGAGTCTGGTTCAAGCGTTCTGGTTCGTCGTAGGGCCTGCTAGAAGTTGGCCCAGCTGCTCCAAAAGAGCCAAAGCGTTCTGGTAGGCTTGTCTAATTTCGGCGTGCGCCTGTCTGGTAGCTTCATTCATATTAGGGTTTTGCAAGCTTTGATCTAGCAATTGACACTGTGTCTTTAAAGCATTTCCCAGGGCCTACGCCTGATTTGAGGCCTCGGTTTTCTTGGGATTTATTTGGACTACAGCGTTGTTTGTAGCTGCGTTTACTTTGGCTACCGCATAGGTCTCTCCCAGCTTCGAATTTACAATTTTTTGACCCAATATGGCCTAACGGAAGAGGCGGGAACTAATCAAAGGATTGTGGGGTCATTGGAGCTTTGGAAACATCTGACATGGATACAATAACTTTTAGGTGCGCAGGCAACGCACAGAGCGGAGGCCGAAAATCCAGGAAACCGCCGCGCACGTGGTGACATCTGCACACGCACGCGGCTGAGTCGCAAAACAATTGCGTCAGTCGGTCATCAGCGTTCCACATCAGGGATGATGACTTCTAAATCTCTCAAAATTTGCAGATAGCCCTCACGCACATCTGTGTACCTATTCAGGCCGGCCAAAACTGCGAGAGAGCGTCCTCCGCCATCGCGGTATGCGCGCATGGCGCCGACTCCCAGCATGCCTTTTACTTCCGCAACGTCATCGCGCATAGCAGTCATGTAGGAGTCGAGCAAGTCGGCGTGAAAGGTTACCGGCTTTTCAAGCAAAGAGTATCCCAAAGTTTCCAGGGTTGCGCAAACCTCACCTGTGTTCGTAATCGTAAAATCGCAGGCATGTCCACTCGGAGTTCTCCATATCAAAGTTTCCAGTTTAGGTGTTAGCGTACCATTGGGCGCAACATGCAGTTCCCACTCCATCTCACATCCGTCTTTGGTTGTCCAACCAGTTGTTATAACGGTCCCATTCGGCAATGGCATCCCATCTAGTTGGATCCCTTCTATTATCATACCATTGCAGCCAAACGCTAACGTCGCCATTCCGCCAAACACCATTGCTTTGACGGTTTTTAAAGTTTTCTTCTCCATAGGTTAATGATTAAAACTGGCCTAAATATATAAAAAAAAGAAAACGACGTCAAGAGGAAAATCAAAAAAGTTACAATATTTTTTGCAGTAATATTTTTGGTTGAAGCGGACTCTGTTTGATTGCTATAATCCGGCCACTTTGCTGACGGAAAATGTTCTATAAAACAATAAAGACTGTTTTTTTTATCACGCTGCTGAGTTTGTTGCAAAATATCTGGGCAGATGAGTTTCTGCTCCAGGTCGTGAAGAAAATTTCTCTTAAAAGAGAGAAGGATCGCTATTCTCTGTGCGTCGATTTCGATGAAAAAGTTTCTTTTGTCCCTCGAATACACACCCTTCCCAACGGCGCGAAAATGTTGCTCTCGTTTAATCGCAAAGTTGCGCTGCCTCTAACAAAAAGGATATCGCATAATATTATCAAAGGATATTTCTTTGAAAAATTTTCTCCATCGTCGCTTATGTTTGTCGTTGCGCTGAAAGAAAATGTTGCGTTTGTATCTAAAAAATACACGAAAAATTCCATAAAGATCGAGTTTGAGATTCCAAGAAAACATACAATTGTCATCGATGCCGGTCATGGCGGAAAGGATCCGGGAACCAGAGGCATTGGTGGAAATTTTGAGAAAAATATTACGCTGATCACCGCAATTGAACTAAGAAACGCTCTTCTGAAAAGCAACAGATACAAAGTCATTCTGACTAGAGACAGGGATGTTTTTACATCCATCGATGAGAGAAAAGATATAATCAATTCGTCCAAAGCCGATTTTCTGATCTCGCTTCACACGGACAGCAATGAGGACAAAAATCTGCGAGGCATATCGATCTATACCCTGCCAAATTTGGATCACATGAAAAACGCATCCGCCGAAATGAAAAACGATGTCTCCGCCTACTATAAGATTCTGTCCCAATCGCGAAAATTTTCAAAATATTTGATTGGATATATCCCAAACGCATGCAAGGTGAAAAATCGCCCCTGTCGGAACAGCGAACTTCGAATCCTAAAAACTAATATTCCAGCGGTTCTCATAGAATTGGGTTGTATTTCTAATAAAATTGATAATGAATTATTACATTCTCAAGATTTTCGAACAAAAACGGTTTATGCTATTTTATATGCTCTGGATAATTTCTTTGAAAAAGGAAAACCATGAAATTACTGCGTTATATTCGGTGCGCGTTTTGGATATCAGTACCACTCGCCGGCCTTGGGGTTTCTGCCATTTTTTTTGTTTTGTATTTCTTCTCGGCGGAGCTTCCAAATCACCATTCTCTGAGAGGATATTCTCCGGATTTGTCAAGCCGCGTTTTCCTGAGAGATGGAAGCAAACTATGCGAATACGCCAGCGAAAAAAGGTATTTCATTCCCATAGATAAAATTCCCCAGAGATTAATCAACGCTTTTCTGTCCGTGGAAGACAAGCATTTTTTTGAGCATTCCGGAATCGATTTTTATAGTATAGCCAGATCTGCCGCCAATAACTTGACGAATTTGGGCAGGGGAAAACGCCCCCAGGGCGCTTCGACGATAACTCAACAGGTGGCCAGAATTTTTTTGATAAAAAACAACGACGTCTCCTATCTGCGAAAAATAAAGGAGGCGATTCTGTCCTATAGAATTGAAAATTCTCTTTCGAAAATGCAGATTTTGGAGCTTTATCTCAATCAGATTTACCTTGGGCATGGGAGCTACGGAGTGGCCGCCGCCGCTCAAGCCTATTTCGATAAGGCTCTCGATGAATTGACTATCTCTGAGTGTTCATATTTGGCGGCGTTGGCCAAGGGGGCTGGCAATTATCATCCAACAAAACATCACGATAGGGCAGTTGCGCGCAGAAATTGGGCCATTGGACGGCAATTTGAGGATGGGCGCATAACCTGGGAAGAAATGGATGCAGCGCTCAAAGAAGAACTAAAAACCATCGATCCAGTCAATTTTACCGCCGCCACAGAATATTTTTCCGAGGAAATTCGCAAATTTCTCATAGAGAAGTTTCCGTTTAAAAGTTTGAATAAAGAAGGATTACTCATTCGGACGACCTTGGACACAAAGCTTCAGCAGTGCGCCTATGATGCGCTGCGCAAAGGAATAGAAGAAATCGATCGCCGTTTTGGATGGCGTGGTCCGTCTGCGGAAATCGATATGCAAAAATCTCGATCAGAAATATTGGAAGAACTGAAAAAAGTCCCCGTTCCAAAAGGAATGGAGGAGTTTTCCAGGGCAGTGGTATCCTCCGATGAGAATAAAAACCTGGCCATAATAACGGAAAAAAATGAAATCAGACAACTTTTGAACACGGACATGAAATGGGCGAAAAAACTGAAATCCGGGGACGTGCTTTTTGTTTCCAGAATAACGACGGGGAAAAACAAAGGGCAATTTACAATAAAACAGCTGCCCAGAGTCCAGGGTGGCATAATAATTATAGAGGTAAACAGCGGCAGAATTTTGGCAATGCAGGGCGGGTATTCCTTCTCCCAGAGCGAATTCAACAGGGCAACCCAGGCCATGCGTCAAATTGGATCGGCGTTTAAACCGTTTGTATATTTGGCCGGGCTTGAAAATGGGTTCGCTCCGAATTCCATTATAGACGCCAGTCCCGTGGAAATAGATCTGGGCGAAAAGCTGGGGATCTGGAAACCGAGGAACTATCATGGGGCCGTATTGGACAAAATCACCTTCAGGCAGGCGATTGAAAGATCCGTCAACACGGCAACACTGAGAATAGCGCAGGAGGTCGGCATCGAAAAAATAGCGCATATGGCAGAACGGTTTGGGATTTTCGAATCCATGCCGAAACTCCTTTCCTATGCTTTGGGGGCCGGTGAAACCACGTTGCTGAAGCTGACGACGGCCTATGCGATGCTGGCCAACGGTGGAAAAAGAATCGTTCCCACAATGGTCGAATATATCCAGGACAAACGCGGCATGGTCATATACAGAATGGATGAGCGAAAGGTCGACCATCTTGGCTATGATGTGGAGCTGCCTCCGAAACTGAACGATAATCGCCCACAGGTAATAGGAGAGCAGAGCGTATATCAATTAACGTCTTTGCTCGAGGGTGTAATGCAGAGAGGATCGGGCGCCAGCGCCAACTTTCTCAATTTCCCAATGGCTGGAAAAACCGGAACCAGCAATGAAAGTCGAGACACCTGGTTCGTGGGATACACTCCGGATATTGCCGTCGGTATTTTTATCGGTTTCGACGATCACTCAAAGACTCTGGGAAAAAATGCAAACGGAACGAACACGGCCCTGCCTGTCTTCATAAATTTCATGACCGAAGCAAAAAAATATCTTATTCCGAAGCCGTTCAAGGTTCCAAGAGGAATCAAACTTAGGAAAATAGACGCGGAAACAGGCGGAGTACCATCCGAAAATAGTCGAAACACCATCGTCGAAGCTTTTAAGGAGGCGGAAGAACATTCCGAGGAGCAAAATTTGGTCGAGAAAAAACACAATATGCTGCAGCTAATAGACAGGACTGACGCGGATAATGTTAAACAGATCTTGGGGATTTACTGACGAAAGGCGATTTACACTTTGATACATGAATCACTTTTGAGGTGTGCGATTTTCATTTCCTCCCAACTTTCTGCTACGCGCCTGCAACGATCAAGCTAAATGCTGACTGCGCACTTCCAAATACTACGTGCTAAAACATGAAGTAATTGATTAGTTTTAAGCACAAAAAGCCTGAGGAGTGAGTAGCTTTTAAAGCCACTGCTCCGTGGCGACAAACTTCAATTCCACACATTCCCCACTGAAATTGGTGGACGCTACAGGGATTGAACCTGTGACCCCTACAGTGTGAATGTAATGCTCTACCTCTGAGCTAAGCGTCCGTATCGCATACCAAAACGACCACTGTATACCATAAAAATCCACTGTTTAAAATCCACAATTCGCATAAATTACTTTGTTTTTGTATCGAATCCTACATGGCGTGACTAATTACACCGCCGCCGAGCAGCATATTACCCATATAGAAGACGCAGTGCTGTCCATGGGCGGCTCCGTATTCCGGTAGTCCTAGTTTCACACAGTAATTATCCTCGATTTTTACGATTTCGGATGGATTCTTTTCGCCTATGGATCTGATTTTTACCTCGCATTTTCCCAGATATTCTTCGTTCAGAAATTTCACGCCTTCCAAAAAAATTTTATTAACTTCTATCCCTTTTTTATCGGACACGACCACCTCGTTCTGCACGGGATTTATTCTGCACACAAAAAACGGTCCCCCGGAAAGACCGAGGCCTTTGCGTTGTCCTATCGTATAGTTGATGGTTCCGGAATGTCGCCCAAGAACATTTCCGCAGGTGTCGATTATATCTCCATTGGCGTAGGATTTTTGCGAATGTTGCTCTATGAAAGATGCGTAATCGTTGTTTTGCAGAAAGCAGATGTCCTGACTTTCGGCCTGCTCCGCCACGTGAATACCGAATTTACGGGCCAACTCGCGGGTATGGCTCTTTGGATGACCACCCAGTGGAAATTCCGCAACTTTTAGGATTTCTCGATCGACGCCATAGAGAAAATAGCTCTGATCCTTACGCAGTTCCTCCGCCTGGAATAATTCCACTCTGTCGTTGGTCTTTTTTAGCTGAACATAATGCCCCGTCGCCAAAATATCTGCGCTGTGCTTTCGGCGAAAATCGTTTAGATATTTAAATTTTATAAATTGGTTGCACATAACGCATGGATTTGGGGTGAATCCGTTTTCGTAGGATTCAACAAAATAGTCTTTGACGTATTTTTTGAATTCCTCGACGCAATCTATAACTTCGTGACCTATTTTTAGGAAATCTGCCACTTTTCTGGCATTGTCGATTGCCATTTTCGATTTCCCTGACTCAAACATTTTAAATGTACAACCGATGACATCGAATCCGCGCTCTTTCAGAATAGCCGCGGAAGTCGAACTGTCCACTCCTCCCGACATACCAACTACGCACTTCATATATTTCCCTTTATTTCCAAGCCTAGACGAGCTTTACCCTAAGTCCGTTCAGCGATTTGTCTAGAACCACCCGACAGGCTAGCCGCGATTTTAACGTTACTCCTTTTGCTTTGTCCAGGGTGTCTTCTTCTCTTTCGGAAATTTGCGGAAGTTTGTCCTCTAAATTTTCTATGATTACGTGACATCCTCCGCAAACTCCGAATCCTTCGCAGGCACTTCCCAGCGGAATATGATTTTCCTCTGCCACTGCCAGTATCGTCTGATTTTCAGAAAAAGACACGTTTCGCTCTTCGCCGTTTTTTAGAATAAAAACTATTTCCATTTCGTCTCCTCAGGTTAATTCCGCAACAATTTTTCCGCCCAGACGTGAGTTGATTATCTCGTCGAGAAACGGACCAAAAATGCTCTCCAATTTCTGTTTATGAACGATGACGTCCTGATATAACTCTGCTTTTAGCGCGTTTTCCAGACATTCCAGTTCATCATTCGCTATTTTCTGCGAGTCAAGAGGAATCTCGGCGATTATCGTCCGCCAAAACTTTATCATTCTTTCCGATTCAATTTTTACGGTTATGTTTCGGGTATGTATTGAATCTTCCTTTCGGTTAGCCTCCGCTTTTCGCAACATAGATGCAATCTCGTCGCTGGATAGGCCGGAAGACGGATCGACCACGACGGTCTGCTGAATACCAGTTTCGCGTTCATGGGCTTTTACGCTGAGCAATCCGTTTATATCGACGGAAAATTCAACAACGACCCTGGCCATTCCCGCCTGCATTGGCGGAATTTCAATCAGTTCAAAATTCGCCAGGGATCTACATTCGTCGGCGATCGGTCTTTCCCCCTGAACTATGTGGAATTTTATTCCCGTTTGATTGTTCTGATATGTTGTGTATTCTCGCTTTTCAACAGTTGGGATGGGAGTACTCCGGTGGATGATTTTATCCACTCCGCCACCCAGAGTTTCCACGCCAAGGGTTAGCGGAACCACGTCGATCAGGAGCATATTTTTTCGAACAATGGAGTCTGCATAGATCGCCGCGCCGAACGCCACCGCTTCCTCTGGATTGATATCGTCGAAAATCTTGACCTGAAAATGTTTCTGCACTTCCTCTTTGATTAATTTTAATTTCGTCATGCCTCCGACCATGACGACGCCGTTCAGTTTTGCAGCGTCCAGGCGAGCGTCCTGCAGAACTTGATCAGCTATTTTGAGGCTTTTTTGCACAAAATCACAGGAAACGCTCCGAAGAATATCCTCCGTCAATTTGAATTCGTAATTTTTGTTTTTATAAACGTAATCTTTGCTAACCTCCCGAAGATCCTTTAATTGCTCTTTCAAAAATTTTGCGACCAATTTCCCGGGAATTCTTTCATTTTCCATGGCGAAATTTAATCCGTGGAGCCGAGCGTTGTAATCAAGAATCGCGTCGTCGATATCGTCTCCTCCGAGATAATTGTCTCCGCCGGTGGCCAGTACCTGAAAAACCCCGTTCATTAACCTTAGAACGGAGAAATCAAAAGTGCCTCCGCCGAAATCATAAACCGCAAAAACGCCGTCCTTCTTTTTGTCCAATCCGAAGGCGATGGCCGCCGCAGTCGGCTCATTTATCAGACGCAAAACCCTAATGCCAGCCATAGAGGCCGCGTGCCTGGTGGCAGATCTCTGGGAATCGGAAAAATGAGCTGGAACCGTTATTACAGCCGCGTCGATCTTTTTCCCAATGTTTTCCTCGGCATTTTTCTTCAAATATGAGAGAATGTCTGCGGAAATTTCAATGGAATTCCGTCCGCAGAATTTGCTTTCGGTTCCCATGGAGCGCTTAGCTGAAAACACCGTGGAATCCGCGTCCATTTTGTATACAGCTTCCCGTCCGACTATGGCTGCTTTTCCCGAATAATTGACGACGGAGGGAGTGGTAATGCCGCCGCCGATGGGGACGGCAACAGGCGCTCCATCGCCGTCAATGTACGAAACGACGGATACCGTTGTGCCGAGATCAATTCCAACCGTAAACACTGCGTTTATTTCTTTCCCATGGGATTTATTATACATATCTAAGTACGAATTGTCATAATTCGCGTGAGATTGGATCCGGACGTGGGGGATACTGCTGTAAAAAACCGCAATCAATTCTCAATCCACTTTTTGTTTGAGGAAGACGGTCAACAGGATTTTGCAACTTTTGCGAGCGAGAATTGCTGAATTTGCGGAAGAAGAATCGTATTTCAGCAGCGGAGAAATAGAAGTTGATGAAAGGATGGTCTAGTGAACTAAGGATGAAGGCATTATCGAGTGAAGCGCAGTGGCGATGTTTTTGCTAACGGGAGGGCGCATGTGAACGGAGTAGAGAATTTTTGGGGGATAGCCAAAAGCAGACTCACAAAACTCCGAGGCATACGAAAAGAGAAGTTCTACCTACACTTGAAGGAGACTGAATGGCGCTTCAATCATGGACATGAAAATATTTATAAATTATTGTTAAATAGACTAAAAAAATCTCCGCTCTAATCTACTCTTGAACCTATTTAATTTGTTGGTGGTAAGCAGGGATATTCACGCTATGCCCATGAATTTTACGGAGAGAAATAAACACCCCCTCCGCAAGCGGACGGGGTATTGAGTAGATTCTGCTTTCTGCTCTTTTTTCGCAGCAGAGCTGCGGGGAATTCAACCCTTAGGGATTAAAAATTATGTCACTTTTTGCCATCCTGCCCTTCCGTGGCTTCGTGCGTCGCATCCACATGCGACTTCATCCATTCTTGTGCCTCTTTCATCGTTAACAGAGGTTCGTAATGAACGCCTTCCAAAAATACCCTCCGAGTTCCCCTGGCAGCGAGCCATTGGCCATGTACAAAATGATGAATTGTACCGTCATAGTTCAGCTCATAGGCAATTATCTGTCGTTGTATGATACGTGCTATCTCTATCCATATTGGATCATCTATTGCAATACCATGCATCTTATGCAGATGCTCTCTGATGATCTCTGGTATCTCGGCCTCCTCAGCGGCTGTTAATCCGAGCGCCCGTAGTGCGCATTGATATAGATATTTTCCGTAGGTCCATTCGTTATGTAACCGAATAAGTAGTTCGTTCACCTTCCCATCTATGTCATCTATCTTTCCTGGAGCATACAAATGCGCTATTTCACCTCCTATTGATACAACTTTTCCTTTTTCTTCCGTTTCACTCAAATCTTCTCTGAGAGCATCATCTAAGGTTTTCAGATTAGGCTCTGTCGTCATGAGATTTTCAACCAAAGCATGATGCATCTGATTTGAACAGCAGCAATGAATGATTTGACATTTTTTGCATATCTTGTGGCGATACCTCTCCAGTCTTTCA
>JAIRMS010000017.1 GCA_031258475.1 Holosporaceae bacterium | reverse complement strand
GAGACCATACCCTATCTGTTATATCATGTCTCCTGTGCGCCAATTGTTGCATAGTCATTCTCCATACTACAATAACTACGCTATCATATCAGATCCCTCTCCTGACGACAAGCCCTAGAAAGCTCCAATTCTTTTGACGGTTGGACTTCAGAAAATGTACAGTATGCGATATCGTCTGCAAGAGAAGGCTCTGACTCAAATGTGTTAGTATTACTGTGGACGCAGGATACGAAAACATGGAAAAGAAAAACTTATCGTTCTGGAGTGGTTAAAAAGAATGGTACAGCCTTTGATTTAATATGTCAATTTGGCTTTAAAGGCAAGGCTGTTGATCAAAGTAAACTTAACCGGGATATTGAAAGATTCATTCAATCCGATAAATCAAAAAAAGCTCCCGATTGTATTAGCAATATACTGGATGGATTGATTGTCTACCTCGAATGTGTACATGAGCTTATACCTGACCGTGTGAGTGTAGAAACGCGCGATAAATCACGAACAATCAAGTTTGGTGAAAATCAAGTAACTTTTTCGTATGGGGAAAAAACGGACTGCCTTCCTATAGATAGAAAAGCTGTCGACGAAGTGATACAAAAATTGAGACAACACAGAAAGAGAGAGAGTTGGCAAACTTATGAAATGCGCATGTTTTTTGATAAAGGACTGCTGTTTAACACATATGCACAGGGAGATTGGGGTAAGGGATACATCGATGCAACTTTGTTGCCATTTGGCAATAAAATCAGATCAATTATGGAGTTGGCATCGCATACAGAAATACAGGCTTTGGTCGATCATATACTTAGAAATATTGATATAAACGCGTTACAAGTTGCAAATCGTGAGGCGTTGCAAAAAACAATCCAGGCAGCACTTAAAAATCCGAATAAATGGAGAATATCAAAAAATGTATTCAGTACAAAATTATCCTGTCTGAATTGCGCGATGTTTTTGGCCCATGCTAATAATAAATTATTCAACGATTGCAATTTCATTGGCGTCGTAAGCCGCGGTTTCACTGATGAAAATTTAAAACAATACCCATTGAAAGTATGCGCTCAAGCAGGTCCTTTCGAAATTTCTTTTAGAAAAGATATGGAAGGGCTTAATAAAATGAAGCAACTATGTAATTTGACAGAATTTTTAAAGATAGGGGATGGAGCTACACCATCAGATACCTCATTGAGCATCGCTCCATCTCCAAAATCCGAAAAGGAAGCCACCGCTAAACTAACTGTAGATGACTTGGCGACGAAAGAGGTGGCCGTAACAAAAGGGTCAGAAATACCCAAAGGTATGGTGGGACTTGAGTGGTTTGATCGTCATTGTTATGCTAATGCTGCTTTCCAATTTTTGCTTGCATGTGATCCAGTATGTAATTTTATAACAACATACAAAGGCGACGACAAATTTATCAAAGCAATAAAAGTGTTATTTGATGCAATGGGAAAAAATAGGGAATCTGCTAATGGATATATCATAGCGGCAGAAGATGACGGAGATAAAATAGGATTAAGAACTCTTTATAAACTCATTGGACAAGTAGCAAGAAATTCTACTACTACGCAATACGCCGAAGTTATAAAAGGATTAGGAACATCTGTAGCGGAGAAGGACGCGTACGAGGTAATTGGAGATATTGTGGGAGAAGTTGCCAAGCAACGAACAGAGCTAAGAGGTTTATGTTCAAGCTTTTATTGTCCTAATTGCGGGAAAATAACAAGCAAGAAAGATCTTGAAGATAGTTGTCTGGAAATTGTTCTTGGTGGAAAAAGTATCAGTGAATGTCTTAAAAAGACATTTGACCAAAAAAAAATTGAATATACATGCGGAACATGCAGACAAAGCAGGGACATTGTTACTTCCACTGAATTTGAAAATCTTCCTGATGTTCTGATTTTGCGATTAGAAAGATTTCGGCAAATTATCAGCACACGTGGAGAATTCAAAATCGGAGACGACATAGCATATAATAAGGTACTAAAAATACCTGAGGAACTGTTAAGCACTGAATTGAAAAATTCCAATCAAAATGGAGTGTACTATAGATTAAAAGCTGTAGTAAATCATGCAGGGACAGTAGAAGGCGGTCACTATACAGCAACAATACTTAATGACAAAGAAAATAAATGGTATACCGCAAACGGACCTTCAATAGCTGAGAATAACGGAGGTAACTTCAAGCATTCAAAAGATGCGTATGTATTTATGTATAAAAGAATCGATGGCAAGGATGTTGATCATGCAGACTATGAAGAAAAAGTAGAGGATGATGACCAGGAAGGATCAAAGGATACAACAACGTCTCAATCTGAAGGAAAAAAAGATGCTAGCACTCAAACTCCTAAGGAGGAATAGCGGGGGCCATATCGAAAGATGAACAGGAAAAAGAAGAAAAAAAGAGATGAGGCTGTGAAGAAACTAGAAACGCGAATTCGTCGCTGTAAATCGTTAAGCCGTTCGGCGCTACCTCTTGATTATCGATACCAACTCCTCCGCTGAACAATTCCCAACTATCTGCGTATATACTTTGTCCTCTCGCTTTTTCATGCCAAATACTTTCGTTTTCCCTGATGCTCTCCGACCCCTCTTACCTCGAACTCTTCTCGCTCCAAAGTAACTTTCATCAACTTCTATTTCTCCGCTGCTGAAATACGATTCTTCTTCCGCAAATTCAGCAATTCTCGCTCGCAAAAGTTGCAAAATCCTGTTTACCGTCTTCCTCTCCAATCTTGCCACTTCAGAGATTTGAGTCGCCGTTAAATCTCTATTTAGGGATATGTTCCCCGCTGCTTGCTGCGCATGATCAAGAGAAAAAGCCCAAAGATCAACTAAATACCCCGCTGCTTGCTGCGGGGTCGTTTATTCTGCTCCAAACAGACGCAAAATCTCCCTAAATTTGGCCCCAGAAATATGAGCTCTTCTTATGTATATATTCTTCTTTGATATATCCTACCTTATCCTATAAGAAAATCTACTCAATCGAAAAGAGAAGTTCTACCTACACTTGAAGGAGACTGAATGGCGCTTCAATCATGGACATGAAAATATTTATAAATTATTGTTGAATAGACTAAGAAAATCCCCGCTCTAATCTGCTCTTGAACCATAAAAAATAGGGGAACAAAGATTTTCCATCACAGGAATCTGAATTCTACCGGTTTTTGTTATAAAATGATCGACATGGATCCATGTGGTTGTTCAGTCAATTGTGCATATTTTATGAAGAGGTAATTGTATAACGCGGAATGAATTTTACGGAATAAAAATGTATACAATTAGTGTGCAATCCCTGCTGAAGACTATGCAGGCATCACAACATATCGTAGTTGGACTCATTTTCCTCTTCTGGATTAAATTCGGTCCAGTTATTTTTAATTAGGCCAAATCCGTCAAATAACGGAATTGCTTCCCCCAGATCCTTTGCGGAAATTTTTTCATATTTGGGATTTTTGTGCGCTTTCGCTAGAGATGTTTCAATTAATCCGGCCGTCAAATTGTTATGCTTTGCTTCTTTGCATAATATGTATGAGAAGAGAGATCCCAGGCCAGCGGAAGAAGAGTACGCATTCCGGGCGTTTTGAGCGTTACTTATAACAATCAATGGTTTCCTTATTTCATTCAGTGTTTTTTTGTTCAAAAGAGGATTGTTTCCACTCGGAAATATGGGAGATAGCAGGATGCAACTGGTAAATAATTTAGGATTTTTCAAGAATGCCGGCACCGCATGGGACGCCCCTTTTTTCGAGGCGATTATGCTAATATTTCCGGCAGAGGTGATTTTGTTTTTTAGGGCATAATTTGCGGAATCCAGTATATCCATGGTTCCCCTGGTAAATTCTGCTCCCACCATTTCATCACTGTTGGTGCGATAATTTATGCACAGAGTGCTATACCCTCTGTTGGCAAGTAGTTGAACAAGTGGATAAAATTCCCAATTATATCGTTTCCCAGAATGAACCATGATCACCAACGGGGATTTATCAGAATAATTTTTGGTTAAATATCCCCGGATAGAGGAGCCATCTCTCGTTGGTATTTTTACCCATTTTGTTGTCGGTAGATTTGTTTTTTCCAGTGAATTAATGGACGTTGCCACCTGTTTTTTATTTCCATTTTCGGTGTCATAGAGATAGTATTTGTTTGGTTTTCGAGGATCACTGGCGCACACAAGCCATACTTTTCTGTCCTGGGTTGAGTCCACAATATGCCAATCACTTTTCCCCAGTTCACGATTTAGACGCTCGATGGGACGTTTTGCCGAATTGCAGAGCGGCACGGTAACTCTTCGGTTTCGGCAGAGCGTTGCAAGCAAAGGAGTTCCATTTTCACCAAATAGCACCTCGCAATCTGATAGTTCGGAAACGCCTTCCATGATAATTTGACTTTGGGCATTATTTTTTAAGTTGAAAGATGCCAGTCGCATTTGATTATTCTTGCCGACGCTTAGTTTCCAACAATAACCGTCTGTTGCAGAAATATACTTTTCTTGTCGTAGATTGATCTGATCTATCTGTCTACCGTTCGTTGTTCCATCGTTGATAAAAACATCGGCCGTCTGACCGGATATGTTTTTGTAACAGAGTTTTAATTTTAAATCATTGTCGAAGATGGCGACTATGGGGGCGACATCTTCCTTTACCAGTTGCGTAAAACCGCTCAACAAATCAATTTTGTGAAGGAAATATCCTCTGCCATTATATGAAATTGTCATTATTGCGTTCTTCCCATTTGCAATATGAATGGATTTTGCATCATCTATCGGAGATATATCTTTTCGTTCCTTCGTTTCCAAATTGACCGATATCAACTTCATATTATTGTTTTCATCGGAATATACGTAGACTATGTATTTATTGCCGACAAAACGCATTTTTTTAATGTGATTTTCGTCGTTTATTATATTGGCGAACGCGTTCTGACCAACTATGGGAAGTACGTGAATACTACGCCATTCATTATTTTTGGCAATATAGGCGCTTTTATCTCCACGGGGACTGATATGTATTTCTTTGATATAGCCCTCAGAAAAAAACTGCTGTCTCCGTATCATGGGAGTATTTGAATTTTGCCCACTGTCGTTGGGTTTCACAACATAAGTTTCTCCATCAGAGAGGCGACGGTTGCTTTGATTCCGATTTTGCTTTGAAGGTTTTTTATATTGGTTGCTGCTGGTAGTTTTTTTGTTATTGCCCAAGTCGTCCGCCATATGTTTGATACGAAGGGCCTCCGTCACGAGAGTGGCAATCAGGTCCGCCCTTACACTAAAGATTGCAAAAAACGCTACATAAAAACAAATTAATCGCATAACATCTCCTCTATACGGGACAAATATTATTTTGCATTAAAAAAGTTAATTATTCGTTGATATTTATTTTTTTCTCAAATGTTTTCCAAACTCTGGAAAACACTGCTTTTTCAGATCCTTCTGCGTTTATTAACACCGAACGAAATGAAAAGATGCTCGCCGTTTTCTGAAAACCGCGCCTAACTATCTCGTGCTTTTTCTGGCTCATTTCATCATACTCGTCATTCACTAAATTTCGAGTCGCTACTCTGGAAAGTGAAATGTCCGTATTGACGTCCAATATTATTGTGAGATCCGGCTCAAAAGCACCGATGGAAATCCGTTTTAGTTCCATCATGTCTTTGATGGATATATTCTTCAGAAGCCCTTGATAAACTAGAGATGAATCGTAAAATCTATCGCAGATAACAAAATATCCCTCGTCCAATAATGGAGATATCAGTTTCACAAAATGATCTCGACGAGCCGCAAATATAAGCAAAATCTCGCATATGGAATCTATTTTCGGATAGCTTTTCAGGATTTCTCGTATTTTCTCTCCGATTTCATCTCCGCCAGGTTCTCTTGTGACATACGCTTTTTGTTTTAATTCCTGCAATTTTTGAGCCAAAAGCTTCGCCTGGGTCGTTTTGCCGACTCCTTCTCCTCCTTCGAAAACAATAAATTTCCCTCTCTGACTCACTATGCTCAATCCTATTGAACGTCCTTTATGCGAACGAAAGTTTCTCCGGTTTTTACATTGCCTTCATAGCCATAAATGAGACGTTTCAGCGAAAATTTCATTCTCTGGAAAAATCCAACTTTCTCCACCGCTTCACAGGTGAATAAATCATAGGATTTTGATACGACGTTTCCGTATTTATAGATTAATTCTCCAAGTTTTGCCCCGAGAACGATCGGAGCTTCCACAGGGTCTCGCAATTTCGCTTCCACAGTCAGGAGTTTTTTATATTTTTGGGGAAGCGAGACGACAATATCTTCGTGGGTGCAAAGATTTACTTTGTTCTTTATCCCCAGCCAAACAGAAATTTCTGTAACCGGTTTGCCGGCCTCCGCTATTTTAATGGGAGAAAATTCTCTAAACCCAAGCGCCAACAACTTGTTAGCATCCTGCGCTCTCGCCCTGGCGGTTTTGCATCCGTTTACGACGGCAATCAAACGTTTTCCATCGTTTTCTGCCGACACGGCTATTCCATATCCTCCCGAATCCGTTTTCCCGGTTTTAAGACCGTCGACTTTGAGAGAGTTCCCCAGGAGGGTATTGCGATTTTTTTGGGTTATCGAATTAACCGTAAAAACCTTTTCCGAAAAATAATGGTAGAACTGCGGAAAATCGGAAATAATTTTTCTAGAAATTATCGCTATATCGCCGACGGAGGAAAAATGTTCGTCGTCTGGCATTCCGGTCGGATTTGCAAAATTAGTGTTTTTTAATCCGAATTTGTGGGCTTTTTCGTTCATTTCATCTGCAAAAGCTTCCTCATCACCGGAAATTTTCTCTGCAACCACCACGCAGGCGTCGTTTCCGGAGTGGACCACAATACTCCTGATTAGATCCTCAACCCTGGCCATGGTTCCTGCCTGGAAAAAACTGCGAGAGCCTTTCATTTTTTGCGCAGCTTCGCTTACCGGAAATTCATCGTCTAGCTTGATACGACCGGATGAAATCGCCGAGAATAATATGTACAACGTCATCAATTTGGTCATGGAAGATGGAACGCATTTTTCGTCCTTGTTCTTCTCGAAAAGACAGTCGCCGGTTTCATGATCTATGAGGACTGCCTGTCCCGCGCTTATTAATTCCTTGTTGGTCGCTTTTTGTTTTTCTGTTTTTTTTGCTTCAGAGGTAAAAAGCACCGCGATTGCCAGCAAAACCGCTATATTCTTCATTTTCTCAATCTCTAAACATCTATAATGCACAGATGATATCAGCATAGCGCCAACAAAAGAAGGAGTTATAAACTAATCCGAATAAATTTTGGTATTTCCCAAACGAAACCTGGAACAGTTTTTGTTGAGAATTGTGGTACTTTTCTACGGAAATAGACTCCCATCAATTATTTTGTAAAAAAAATTTATTTTTTAAAATGAAATTTAACTATTTTTCTGTTATTATACAATCGAAAGTATTTCTAGGGGAAATTGAAATGAAAAAGGTA
This sequence comes from Holosporaceae bacterium, assembly GCA_031258475.1. Taxonomy (GTDB): domain Bacteria; phylum Pseudomonadota; class Alphaproteobacteria; order UBA3830; family UBA3830; genus JAIRMQ01. The sequence continues at coordinate 5,691 of JAIRMS010000017.1, read as the reverse complement.
TTAGTGATACTGAGTGCTATAATTTGTAGTGTGACTTTTTTTCAGCCAACAGACATTCTGTTGATGGCGATTGATGATAATTCCGAAGATTCCGCTAGCAGCGAACAGGATAACCCTGAGAGTGAGGTAGAGAAAAAGAAGGAGAAGAAGCACAAAAAGAAGAAAAAGCACAAAAACAAAAATAAAGGAAAAAAGAAGAAAGGCAAGAAGTCTCCGGAAAGTTCAGACGATGTAGCATCTGACGGGAGTACATCGGGTTCCGCAGATTCCGCGGGTGGCAAACAGGATAACCCCAAAAAGAAGAAAAAGCATAAAAAGAAGAAGAAAAAAAAGAATGATACGAAGTTCTCGGAAAGTTCAGAGAGTTCAGACAGCGAGACCAACTGGAAAAATGATGTGGCAGAAGCTTCTCTTGGCGACGGAGTAGCTAACCCTATCGTTGATTCTTCCCAATTTAAATTCGATCCGGTAAAAATAGAGGCACAGCCTATTGCGAAGTTGGCTCATCGCGTTGAAAGAATCAAGCTGGATGAGAAACTGCTTGATAAATCATCCCAATTAATCGCCAGTAACGACGTCGACGATAAAATTGAGAAAATTTCTCAAAAAACGGGAGAATTGGAGCATGAAACACACGATTCTGGAGTGCCGATCACAGTAGATCAGCCATCTGTACGGGTCAAACATCGAAGGGATCCCAAAGAAAGCGTGAGGCTCCGACAAGAGTTGGAGAAATATCGCCAGAAGATATATGGCGATATGAGAAAAAATGACATCCAGGCCTAGCCGTGCGGTTCCGTACTATGAAGACTCGGATCGGTATTATAGATGAATCACTTTGAAAATCGCGTTCTCATTTTCTGGATTGCTTCATCGAGCTCGTAATGATGAGGAGTGGGGTAACATTACCCATTCTCGTCATTGCGAGGAGCGTAGCGACGTGGAAATCATTGGGTATGCAGAGATTCTCATCGTTTCGAAAACAGAAACTAAATTAGCCGTTTTTGGAAACACGGACAAAGAAGCTTCAGAGTATTTCAATAATGTGATAAAGGAATGGATGAACGTGCATGGGTATCAATGGAAGAATGAAAAATGAGAATCGATTATCTCGCCAATCACGTGGATTTAATTCCAACAGTTGCGCAGTGGTATTTTGAGGCTTGGAGAAGATTTTCGAAAAATCTGTCAATTGAGGACACAAAATTAAGACTTGCGAGTCGACTAAATATAGACAAACTCGATATATGTTTCCTGTGTTTTGGAGATGACGATGAGATTGTTGGAACATTTAGTCTGACCCAAAAAGATATTCCAAATAACGAGGACTTTTTTCCATGTCTCTCGAATTTATTTGTGGCAGAGAAACACCGTCGACAAAAAATCGGAGAAGCTCTTGTTAATTGCGCCAAGCAGCAAGCCTACAATTTCGGGTTTGAAGAAATGTATTTGTATACAACAGATAAAACCGTTCATCTGTGGTATGAAAAACTCGGATGGAAAATTATCAAAGAAGATGTTATGAGAGGATTCGACGTCAAGATTATGGGAACGAGTTTGTGATGACTTTTCCCAAAATTTTATCCGGCACTCCGTTGTGGGTATTTTTTGTCTTTGCATATCTAGTCTTTATCGGAATTCGAGCGACAAAAGATCGTGAAATTCGCATCGGGAAAATATTTCTGATGCCAAGTATTTTTTTCACAATGTTTTTCGTTAAACTGATACAAACCTGGCGAATCGATATTTGGCTGATTTTTTTTGTTACACTTTTGATAAGCTTTGCGATTTTTCATTTTTTCCTGAAACAAGAGCCTATGGAGATAAAAAAATCCCATATTTTTGTAAAAGGATCCCGGGAAACTTTGGCCATTGTCATGGCAATATTCGCCGTGAAATACTACTTCGGATACATGAAAGCCGTGCATGGCGAACTTGAAAAATATCTGGTAGCGGAAATCATCATCTCAGGAATTACCTCGGGATTTTTTGCCAACAAGGTTATTCAATGTCTCCGATTGCTCCATAACTGATCCGATCCATTCTAGATATTTTTGTGATCCATCTGTTATTGGAATTTGAACTATCTCCGGGGTTTCATAGGAATGATTCTTGCGGATTAATTCTGAAATTTCCGCAAACAAACTGGCTCTGGTTTTTATCATCAGAAGATACTCATTCGCGCATTCTATTTTTTTGTTCCACCAATAATGACTTTTGATTCGCTGAATCCGAACGCAGGCGGCCAGTTTTTCTTTCAGCAGCACTTGAGCCAATTTTTCGGATTCTCCCTCGGAGTCAGTGGTTGTCAGAATGATTACACAGTCGGTTTTCATAAATTTACACTCCGCCACAAAATATATAATAGACCTTCTGCGAAAGTGAAGAGCTTGAAAAGTTAAAAAGAAAGAGCTCAATCATTTAAATCTTTCAACATCACCGCCGGAATCCACAACCTAAAGTTCGCATGAGCCGGACTTCAGGGAATTCACACGTCCTTTCTCAAAATCTTTAATTCAATCCTACTTTCGCAGAGGATCTATTGTAATTATCTATTTTTTTCTTGATATTTTTTCTTTTTTTTGATACACTGGTGACGGTTCTTGTGAAAATTAAAATATAGAGGTTAATATGAAAAAAATAGCGTTTTTATGTGGGATATTCGGCGTAATTTGCACCGATTACGTGGTTAGTATGGATTCCGGTCTACCCGTTGAATCTAGAGGCAGAACTACGCGTCCGCCGGATGCGACACGTGTTCAACGTGATGATGATAAAAGGGGGCATACTCAAATCCTGAAAGACATAAACCAATTTGCGCCTGAGTTTGCAGCTGCGACAGCTAGGTTAGGGCCCTATACCATAAAAAGGTTGGTAGCTCTTTACAATGAAGTCGCACAGCTCAAGTCGCTGCCACGTATGCCGCGCAGCCACAAGCGAAATAAATGTGGTGTAATCGGCTGGTTTGCAAAGACATGTCCAGAGTGTTTAGGTCTGATGCCTGATCCAACCGCTCAAGTCGGGCAAAAAGAGGATGAACCCACGTTGGATCCTTGGAACGACGCAGACTTAGACGTTGACTGGGAAGATACAGCCACAGATCTACCAGACCTATCGGCCATATAGTCACTAAGTGACACTATACATTTAGGCTTATTTTTCCGGGCCTGCTACCGTCGGGCCCGGCCGGGGCAAATGGTTCCGGGTTGCTCGGGGTTCAAACTGTGTCGCAACACGTGTTGATAAAGAGAGCTGGACCAAATCTGGCTGGATTGCCGCGCCCTGACGGGCTCGCAATGACGGAGGATTGGAATGGTCGTCTCCGTTCCGTCATTGCAAGGAGCGTTGCGACGAAGCAATCCACAGCATAAAAGATCGATTCTCCTCTTCCGAAGCAATTTATGTATACCCGAGGCCAGAGACGCCCCGTGAAATTTTTCGGTATACTCAAAACATCGAGGCAATTTGTTCGCAGGTGAGTATTCCCTGATGAGTCTTTCCGTTTATAATAAATGCTGGAATAAGTGATATTTTCAGCTTGTCCGTCGCTCGCTGTTGCTCTTTCATTAGGCCGGCGGAAATTTTTATGTCGGCCAGGCATTTGTCAATTTGTTTCGCGCTGTATTTGTAACCCAGAAATATATTTCGCAAAAATTGCTTTGGATCTTTGGATTCCATCCATTTTTTCTGCAAGGAGAAGAGTTTAATTGTAAGGTCATGGATTTTCTTGCTGGAATTTCCACCGAAACATCTCACCAGACTCGCCGCCTCAAGCGCTCCCAGGTCGTCCAAATAGGCCCTGAGATAAACCCTGGCTTTTCCGGTATCGACATATTGTTTTTGGAATTTAGGCAGTTCTTTTTCGTGAAAATCTCGACAATGGGAACAGGTAAAAGAGGAGTACACAATCACCGTGTTAGGAGCAGTTGGCGAACCGATTACGACTTCTGGAAGTGCAAGTTCATTGGGAATGGACATTTTTTTTAATTTTTCTAAAAAAGATTCTTCCTCACCGTCTGATTTTTCCGTTTTGTTAATAGAGCTCTTTCGTAACCGTCGTTCTTTCGGTAATTTCTGCGTTGTTCCGGTGCTCGAATCCTCACGTACTTCAAGTACGCTGCGGTTCTGCGCTTCGGTAACGCCTGAAAATTCCTCGAAATTACTCGGTTTCAAAAGAGCTCTAATGGTTTGATTCTTTGCTTTGGCCGGCCCGCGCCCTTCAGCTAAATTTCCCACAAAAAGCAAAAACAACCACAATGCATCAGGAAAATTCACGATCGACTCCGAACTTTTAACAACAAAATTATATTAAAGACGCAAAGATTATACATTAAATCTGAAATGAAATACATCACCATCGTTTACGATGTACTCTTTTCCTTCGAGACGCATTTTTCCGGCAGATTTCGCGCCGGCCTCGCCGTTGCAGGCAATATAATCGTCATAGCCAATGGTCTCCGCGCAGATAAATCCGCGTTCGAAATCTGTATGAATTACTCCGGCTGCGGCCGGAGCTCTGGAACCTTTTTCGGTGGTCCAGGCGTGGGCTTCAATTGGTCCCGCGGTGAAAAAAGTTATTAGACTCAATAGATCATAGCCGCCGCGAACGACCCTTGCCAGTCCGGATTCCGCTAATCCAAGAGATTTAACATACTCCAACCTCTCCTTTCCGTCTTTAATAAGAGCTATTTCAGACTCAATGGACGCCGAAACCATGACAGCGGAGGAATTCCTGTTCTTTGCGAAATCCTCAACCAGTTTGGAATATGCGTTACCGGAGGTAATCTCGTTTTCTCCGACGTTGCAGACGTACAGAATTGGTTTTTTGGTAATTAGGTGCATAGCCTTTGCGAAGGCTGTTTCGTTCTCTGTGAAATCCATGCTGCGGAGGGGATTCCCTTCCTCCAGCCAATCTATGAATTTTTGCAAACATTTTTTTTCCGTCGCCGTCTCGGGATTATTTTTCTTCGCGATGAGAGATTCTCTTCTTTTTAAACTTTCTAGGTCGGCAAGCATCAGTTCCGTTTCCACCACTTCTATATCGCGTATTGGATCGACGTTTCCATCCACATGAACCACGTTGCTGTCTTCAAAACATCTTACTATGTGCAAAATGGCGTCGGTGCTCCTTATGTGTCCCAGGAATTGATTTCCGAGACCTTCGCCACTGTTGGCGCCTTTTACCAATCCGGCGATATCGACTATTTCTATCTGCGTAGGAATAATTTTCTCGCTGCCGGCTATCCTAGCAAGATTATTTAGCCTTGGATCCGGAACGCCAATTCTTCCGACGTTCGGTTCTATGGTGCAAAACGGATAATTCATGGCCTCGGCTGCGGCCGTTTGAGTCAGCGCATTAAACAAAGTCGATTTTCCCACGTTCGGTAATCCGACAATTCCGCAATTAAAACCCATGGCAATCCCATAATTATTTTAGATGAATATAGAACATAATGGAGGAGCTCGTCCATTTACAAAATATCCGTCTTTCCATTTTTCTTTTGTGTTGTTACGTGGGATGGGTTAACACCCTCGCCTTTAGGCGAACACTTTAGTATTATATGTTCATGAATTATAGAAGAGGTAGCCACAGTCTATACGATCTAAAATATCACATAGTATTTTGTACAAAATACAGGTACAGAGTTTTAACGGGTCAAATAGCAACGAGAGCAAGGGAACTAATTAGAG
>JAIRMS010000005.1 GCA_031258475.1 Holosporaceae bacterium | reverse complement strand
ATACCATTTCCGGCTATTAAATAACCGCAACATATTGCAATAGGTTGACATTATTGATATACATTATGGTAGTAATTAATAGGTATGTTAACGTGTCGAGGAAATCGAGTTATTTGGACGATGAGTTGCTAATATCGGCCCAGGAAGAGTTGAAGAAAATTGACGGGAATGCGCTGATTGCGAGGAAGTTATCGGCGATTATAGCGGCCTGCAAATATGGTATTACCGAAGTTGCGAAAATTTATGATATAACCCGCAAGACGCTTCTTTTTTGGATCAAGAACTTCCGAGAGTGCAAATTGGAGCATCTGAAAGCTCCGCCTAATCGTCATCGCAAAAGCATTCTAGACGACTCTGACAGAGCGGTTTTAAGAAATCTCATCGAAGAAAATTCGCAGGTTACGATTAATTTTCTGGTGCAGAAGATTTTAGAAATTCGCGGAAAAAAGATCGGAAAAAGCAGCATGCACTGCGAGATTCAAAAAATGAAATTTTCCCATATAACGCCTCGGCCGCAGCATTATAAGCAGAATCCGGAAAAAGTGGAGACCTTTAAAAAAAAATCAAAAAAGAGCTGAAAGCAAAAGATTACGACGATATTTTGTTTGGGGACGAAGCTAGGTTCGGAAACAACTCGAAACTTGGATACGGATGGTTTAAAAAGGACGAGCGTCCGTGTCTAAAGGTAAAAATTGGATATTTATCTTTCTACATTTATGCTGCCATATCAATAAAAACTGGTGAAAATTTTAGCATACAACTGCCCTATGTTAATACGGAGAGCATGAACGTTTTTCTGGAAAATCTTTCGAAAAATTACCCGGGAAAGAAAATAGCGTTTATCATTGACGGAGCCGGATGGCATAGGTCAAAAGACTTGAAAATCCCTGAAAATATAGACATTTTCCTACTGCCGCCCTATTCTCCGGAACTAAATCCAGTCGAACGATTTTGGGAACACGTTAAGCAAAATGTCCTGCGTAACAAATTGTTCGAGTCATCGGAACCGCTAGAACTCGCCACTGAAGCATTCTTTAATTCTTTGTCAAATCGCAATGTTCTACAAATATGCAATGTCAATTATTGGGATATTTAAAATCGGAAAATGGTATAAGGCATCGGAAAGAAGATAGCTGCAAGATTTTTCTGCTTATTTTTTGACTCTGTGTACTGTTTTTGGGAATTTAGATAGAATTATCCTGTAGACGCTTCTAGATACTGTCATCATGAGATTTTTAACCAAAGCATGAGGCATCCGATTTGAACGGCGGCGATGAATGATTTGACGTTTTTTGCGTATCTTGTGGCGATACCTCTCCAATCTTTCAGGCGCAAAAAAGTATTTTCTATGATATGCCTCAGGTTGTACAAATCGGCATCGTAGGGTCTCTGAATTTTCCTGTTTTTCTCGTAGGAATAATCAGCTCCATGCCCTGATTCATCAACATAAACCAGACGACTTTTCCGGTTTGCCTTTTCAAAATCTGTAAATTTTTTGCGTTTCTCTTCGTCCCTTTCCAGGTATAAACGGCATTTTTTATATGTAATCCCGTTGCGTTTCGGGGCGTCGTGCACCGTCATTCTACCACATCCAAGGTGCTCCGCTATTTCTCTTATGTATGCGTCAGGATTCGCTTGCACATATGCTATGAGCTCTTCTTTAAACAGTTTGTGCGGACTATGAGAACATGCTCAATACTCAAACTACCAGTCTCTTTTTTCAATTTTATCCACTTGGTTACACTCCTCAGACAAACTCCAAATATTTCACAGGCTTCTTTCCGACTGTTGCCCTTTTCTATATAATTAATCACCTTATTCCTCAAATCTTCACCATAGGCCTTCATAATAGACTCCATCAATTGCAATTCTTAGTTTAGCATATCTAAATGCATTTTAAAAACGATTCGTGTATAACGAAGGTAAACGCCTTGCCATTGATAAATCTAATCAATTGGCATACCAGAAAAACGCTTCCGACAATCGTTACTTATATGACAATTCGGATACATAAAAATACGCCACTGTCAGATTAAATATCGTCCAGTACATCCATCAAACCAAATTTGCCGACCTTCAACTGATGATTCCTTCTTCGCCGCATCTTCACGCAAAACTTTCTCTATTTCCTCACTGTCAACGCGGGTTAGAATCTTCTAAATCGCCGAATGGGTCGGATAACGACGACATTTCAACTTGAAAAAAACTTTTCAGCTTCTCATAATGAGACATTATAAAAAGATATATCTCCTTGTAATTTTGCGCTCCGCTCATTATTGCCAACAGCGCAAATGTGAGAATATATTCCAATTTGTACTCCCTACCCTTCGATGTCCGCGGATCCATTACTTTTCTAAACAATTCTCCATCATATCCTATGACTATAATAACCATGTTCGTTTATTAGTTTTTGCCAATTTTTGACTCTCAAGTTTGAGATGCTCCAAGGGACGAAAAATTATTATCGAACATGGTTGATATCTCTACCTAGGAAATCACCCTGGTTAAGAATCTATCTTCAGATGTCTTGCCATGTCTGGAGCGCCACATTATTCTATGATACCATGCCTTCGAGCGCCCGTAGCTCAGCAGGATAGAGCATCTCCCTCCGGAGGAGAAGGCCGGGGGTTCGAATCCCTCCGGGCGCACCATCTGAAATTTCAACGAAAAATGACGGTATCGCCTGCCCCCTGAGAGGGAAAAACTTAAAATTTACCCCCATTCTGCCCCCATTTTATATTTTGTTTTAATATGTTTTTGTTTGCTCTGCACGCATGCGGAATCCAGATCAATTTTCACAATCCGGTTCCGTGGCGCGCTATGAGGTACTATTTTCTGCCGCATGTACTGGACGAAATTTAATCTGACAGCGACATATTTTTATGTGGGATTGCTCTATATAGATAGCAAGGTATGTTTATTAAGCAAGAGAGTTTCGGTGCAATCTTGCGAGATAATATCTCAACACAGAATTGTATGATTCAAGCAAGCAAGCAAGTTTCCGACTTTGTTACGATATCTTTCAGGTCTGCGTCATCACCAAAAAACTCTGCGTACGACGGGTTTCCGTCGGTGCAAACCATCTCTATTCCATTTGTTTTCGTTATTTTACTCCAAAGTTTTCTCAGGGTTTTGGAACTTCCATCGCCGACCTCAAATCCAGCAAAACGCAGCCGGTTTCTATCAACAGCAGTCCACACTCGGATTTGATTCGCTTTTTTTTAATGTATGTATACAACTCATCCATCTCCAGCAGAGGAATCTTTTCCTTCTTCTCGTCGCAGACTCGCGCATTTTCCACCATCAAACCTAGCTTTCTAACCCAATGAATTATC
>JAIRMS010000072.1 GCA_031258475.1 Holosporaceae bacterium | reverse complement strand
ACAGACGCAAAATCTCCCTAAATTTGGCCCCAGAAATATGAGCTCTTCTTATGTATCTATTCTTCTTTGATATATCCTACCTTATCCTATAAGAAAATCTACTCAATCTACTCTTGAACCTTTTTTGTATAATCAGACGAAGGAGATTATATCCAAAGTGCAGAATGGCTCGTTGAATGTTATAAATGATGTTGGTTGCGCTTATTGTTTTGGTTTTCCTGTCAGACGGCATTTTTATTTGGGAATTTCCGAATTTTTGAAATACCATTCTCGGTTCGACGCCGGCGAATTTTAAGCCAAATTCCCAGGCAGATGTGAAATAATGATCCAGAGGCATTTTTATTGGATAAAATTTTTGCAGTAACCTGTGCGCAGCTCTACGATTAATCATGTAGCATCCGGCGTGAGTTACGTTTGTTAGGTAAAGGACGAGACGTCCATGACAAACCTTCGATATTTCTACGGGGCATCCCCAATGCTTCGTCTCGAAGTTTACGATATCCCAGAGGGATTTTTGTTCGATTGTTGATTCTATAACTTCGCGCAGTTTTGCGGGAGAGAATTGAACGTCATCTTCAAAGATAATCGCAAATTCGTTGTCGGATTCAAGAAACGCGCGCCACGTCTTTTCATGACTGAGCGAGCAACCGATGGTGCCAACCTCCGGATGCGTTTTGAAAATTCTTTTGTAGGTTTTCAGATCGGTGATTGATTCGATTTCTTCGGACGACAGAGAGCTGCCATCGACCGCCGAAATCCGGTTTATCGGAAAATCCAGGGCAAGAATCTGCGGTGTAACAAAGTCCAGTCGCTCCCTGGCCCTGTCCAGATTAATCAAATAAACTCCAATTTTCCCGGAATTCGACGCCCGAAAATTTTCGCAATTTTTATTATTGGATTTTCTGAAGATTCGACCGCAAAAAAAGAGCAGAGCAGCTTCCAGGCAAATTAGAGCGATAACCATATTCATTTTTTTAGTTCACACATAATTGGAGCGTGATCGGAGGGTCTGTCCAAACTCCTCGCATATCGCAGCACGGAGCCGCCGGAAAATAGTTCCTGGGTTCTGGGAGATAAATAAAACTGATCTATGCGAAAACCGTCGTCGTTCCTGAATTCGTGACGACGATAGCTCCACCAGGTAAAACCTTGATCTTCCAGCGGATCTCTGTATCCAATATCACGCAAACTTTTTATGGCTTCTCTTTCCCGGGGACTGCCGGCAATTCCATCGTATCCCTCGATATAAATATCCTGTGGGTATGGGGCGACGTTGTAATCTCCTCCGGCGATAAAAATCTCGCCCTTTAAATTCAAAAATTTCTCTCCTAGATTCCGCAGAAAATCCAGTTTGTAAAAATACTGCGGAGCATCGACCTCCTGTCCATTCGGAACATATATTGACGCGACGAATATCCCGCCGGTAAACGCTTCCAGATAGCGAGCTTCTTCTGAAAAACTATCGTCAACCTCTTCCAACGAATATTTGGAAAAAATCGCCACTCCGTTCCTACCTTTCTGTCCCTTGGTAACAATATTGTATCCAAGATCCTCAAAATATGCCGTCGGAAACTGACTGTCCTCGATGCGGGTTTCCTGCAGCAGAAAAATATCGGGATTTTCTCTTCGAGCAACCTCCAAGAAGTTTTCCATTCTTGCTCTGATTGAATTAACATTCCAGGATATTATTTTCATAATTTATCGCGTATCGACATTCCTTTTGTATAGCACGAATATCCTGTATGATGAAGCGGCAGTTTTTAAAGGATGTGAATATGTGCAGTTTCCCAGATGAACTATCGGAAGAAGCAATCGAGGGGATAAGGAAAGAATTTCAATCGACAACGGTTCGGGTTACATCTCCTGCCCTGGAGAAAATTTTGTACAAACCTATTCCAGTTTTGGATCATGGCTTTATTCGGGTGATCGACTATATGGGAACCGATTCTTCGGTAGTCCAGGCGGCTCGTGTTTCCTACGGAGCAGGAACAAAAAAGACCCAGGAGGATCGCGGACTGATAAATTATCTCATGGCGCATAGGCATACGACTCCGTTCGAGATGTGCGAAATTAAATTCCATCTGAAAATGCCAATATTCGTCGCGCGTCAATGGGTTAGACATCGCACCGCAAGCCTAAACGAGTACTCGGCCAGATATTCGGTATTGAGCAGCGAGTTTTATATTCCGGAAATCTCGCAATTATCCAAGCAATCGGAAACGAATAAACAGGGGAAATCAGAGGAAGAATTTAGTAGAGATCATTCCGGCGAGATTTTAGAAATTTTGGAGCAAACCTGCCGCGAATCCTACGAAAAATACTCGCATATGCTGAACGATCTGTCGCTGACCCGGGAATTGGCGCGGACCGTTTTACCGATCAGCATCTACACCGAGATGTATTGGAAAATAGATTTGCACAATCTTATGCATTTCCTGGAACTTAGGGCGGATTCCCACGCCCAATATGAGATAAGGTGCTATGCCGAGGTAATTTTGAATATTCTAAAAGAATGGGTGCCGTTTACCTACGATGCTTTTATCAATTACAGGAAAGAGGCGGTTTCTCTGTCAAAGAAAAGCACCGAGCTGATAAAACGCATGCTGCGCGGCGAAAAAATCTCCAGAGAAGAAAGCGGCCTGGGCAAAAGCGAATGGCTGGAATTTTCTAAAGCCTTTGGTATTCAGGACTAAAAATGTTTATTTGCCCTTCGATACTGTCGGCAAATCCCACAAAACTAGGCGACGAGCTGATCAGCGTGGAAAAAGCCGGCGCAGATTCGATTCACTGGGATGTAATGGACGGAACTTTTGTGGACGCAATCACATTTGGTCATCACATAGTTGCGGCCCACAGAAAATTATCGCATCTGCGGTTTGATGTTCATTTAATGGTGGAGAATCCAGATAGGCATTTGGAAAATTTCGCCCAGGCCGGAGCCGACGTTATCATCGTGCATGCCGAAGCGTGCTGGCATCTGCATCGCACTCTAGGCGACATAAAATCTCTTGGGAAAAAGGCTGGTGTAGCCCTGAATCCTGCGACTTCCATCGACGATATAGCATACTGCGCTGATCTTCTCGATATGGTCACAGTAATGACCGTAAACCCTGGAAGAGCCGGACAGATTTTCATAGAATTCCAGCTGAAAAAAATCGTGGAATTAAAAAAGAATCTCCCGCCGTCGGTGGAGATTTGCGTGGACGGCGGAATAAATGATGCAACAATAGCAAATTGCCTTCAATGCGGAGCAACTAGTTTTGTTTCAGGATCCTGCATTTTTAAAAGCACGGATTACTCCGAGGCAATTAAAAAGCTCAGAAAAAGCATCTTCTCCTAGGCTCTGTCGTCATGAGATTTTCAACCAAAGCATGATGCATCTGATTTGAACAGCAGCAATGAATGATTTGACATTTTTTGCATATCTTGTGGCGATACCTCTCCAGTCTTTCA
>JAIRMS010000041.1 GCA_031258475.1 Holosporaceae bacterium | reverse complement strand
GAGAAATTCTACCTACACTTGAAGGAGACAGAATGGCGCTTCAATCATGGACATGAAAATATTTATAAATTATTGTTAAACAGACTGAGAAAATCCCCGCTCTAATCTACTCTTGAACCAACCATATTAACTCCGGTTCAAATGGTCGTCTAAAGCGTGCCTATTGTATTCCCATAAATATACTTCTTAACAATCTTTCTTTTACATCCATCACTTCGTCCTATGCAGTTTTTCGCTTGGTTTTTATCAATTCCACGGCGTCGTTTAGGGTCATGCTGAAAATTACTTCGGATTTTGGGGCCGAAACATATTTCCCTTTAAAGAGTACGTATGGACCGAACCGTCCGATGCCGATTTTTACATCCTCGCCTTCGTGCTGTCCCAGTGTTTTTGGAAACTGCAGAAGCGAAATGGCCAAATCAAGATCAATTTTGCCAGGATCAATAAAGCTTGGAATAGATGCGCGAATGGGTTTTTCTTTATTCGGCTTTTTGGCGGCTTTTTTCCCGATCTCCTGGGCGGCGGGTTTATTTGCATTCTTTTCGATGTAAATCCCGTAGGGGCCCTTTTTTAGGCTGATTTCTGCACTATCCGAAGGGTCTACTCCCAACGATTTCGGATATTCTGATGACTGTACCAAAGCCACGTCGTTTTCGCCAAATGAAGACGAATCTAGCCTCTTAACATAGGTGCATTCAGGATAGCTGGAGCACCCGATAAACGATCCGAAACGTCCCATTTTTAAACTCAGCTCTCCGACTTTGCACTGCGGACAGACCCTGGAAACAGTTCCATCTTCGTTTTGAAACAGAAGTAACGCAAGGTCATCGTTCAGTTTGTTTATAAGATCAGAAATCTTTATATCTTTGATTTCATCAACGTTTTGGCTGAACTCTTTCCAAAAATTATGCAAAATATCCAACTTAGATTTGTTCCCATTGGAAACATCATCCAGGGATTGCTCCAGGTCTGCAGTAAATCCATATTCCAGATATTTGTGGAAGAAATTCGTTAGGAATGCGGTAACAAGACGACCACGAATCTCGGGAACGAAAAACTTTTTTATGAGTTTTGCATATCCGCGATTCTGCAGAACTTGCAAAATGGTTGCGTAGGTGGATGGCCTGCCGATACCAAGTTCTTCCATTTTTTTCACAAGACTGGCCTCTGAAAATCTCGGAGGGGGAGTCGTAAAATGCTGCAAAGCATCGAGATTTTTCATCGAGGTTTGGTCTCCCTTGGCCAAAGGAGGCAAAAGCCCTTCCGATTCTTCTTCCTGTTGATCGTCTTTCCCTTCGACATAGACTTTTATAAATCCTTCGAATTTTAACGTATTGCCGTTGGCTCGAAAGACGTTTTTTCCGTCGTCGGAGATATCCACCTGCATCTGATCAAATTCCGCCGACGACATCTGGGAAGCCACTGCTCTCTTCCATACCAAATCGTATAGTTTATAAAGATCCTGGCCGATCTTTTCTTTCAACGAATCCGGGGTAAGAGTTGCATCGATCGGACGGATGGCTTCGTGGGCCTCCTGCGCGTTTTTTACTTTCGTTTGGTAAAAACGAGGTTTTTCCGGTAGAAAATCCTTCCCATATTTTTGCAGAATCAAATCCCTTATTTTATCGACGGCTTCCTCCGATAAATTAACGCTGTCGGTTCTCATGTAGGTGATAAGAGCCGTGGTTTCTCCGTCGATGTCTACGCCTTCATAAAGATTTTGCGCCAGCATCATGGTTTTCTTCGCGCTAAATCCCAATTTGCGAGACGCTTCCTGCTGAATGGTGGAGGTAATAAACGCCGGGGCAGGATTACGTTTAACTACCTTCGTTTCGACGGATTCCACAGAAAACTGATGATTTAACAGCGAATCTTTTATGGAGCTTGCATCTTTTTCGTTGGCTATGGAAAATTTATCTAGCTTTTTCCCCCTGTAGAATATGAGTCTTGCGTCGAATAATTTTTTGTTTTTAGCTTCGAATTTGGCTTCGATGGACCAGTATTCTTTTTTTCTGAAGGCCTCTATTTCGGCCTCTCTATCAACAATAATTCGGAGCGCCACCGACTGTACTCGCCCGGCGGATTTACTTCCTGGTAATTTTCTCCACAAAATTGGAGAAAGCGTGAATCCAACCAGATAATCCAGAGCGCGTCTCGCCAGATATGCGTCGACCAAAGATAGATTTATGTCGCGCGGATTGGCGATGGCTTCCTTTATGGCTCCCTTCGTAATTTCGTGAAAAACTATCCTTTTAAAAGGCACCTCCAGTTTTTTACTTTCTCTCAGGAGTTCTTTTATGTGCCATGAAATGGCCTCGCCCTCTCTATCAGGATCTGTGGCGAGCAGTAGTTCATCGCAGTTTTTCAATTGGGTGCAGATGTCCTGAAAACGCTTTTTCCCGGCCGGCTTTACCTCCCACACCATTGAAAAATTATCGTAGGGGCGAACGCTTCCATCTTTGGATAGAAGATCGCGCACATGGCCATAGCTGGCGACAACTTTATAATCCGATCCCAGATACTTATTTATGGTTTTGGCTTTTGCCGGGGACTCTACAACTACAAGACGCATACATAACCCTCTCTAAAATCAACCGCCAAGAGCCAGGCAAACCCTCTGTCCGTGCAGTCTTACGATTTTATTGGCCAACTCCAGCTCCAGAAGAGCAGTTAGAGCTTCCTGAGGAGATACTTTAATGCAAGAAATCAATTCGTCAATAGTAATCGGAGTAGAATTTAAAGAATCTAGTATTTTTTTTCTTATTTTCTCCAGGTCCCTGTCCGTTGTTTTCAACATTGTGGGACGCCTATCGTCGAATAATTGCTGCGGAATGATTTTTTTCTGTTCCAATTGATCCAGGATATCGCCGGCGCTCTGAATAAGAATTGCTCCATCTTTTATCAATTTGTTACAACCAATGCTTCTTGGATCAAGCGGCGATCCTGGAACGGCGAATACGTCACGGTTATAATCGAGGGCGGTTCGGGCCGTTATCAGAGATCCAGACTGCTCAGCCGCTTCGATCACCGCTGTGCCATAGGATATTCCGGCAATTATGCGATTACGACGGGGAAATAACTGCGGATGCGGAGCGACATTAAACGGCATTTCCGAAAATATTCCGTTTTTTTTGATAATTTCTTTGTATAGCTTGGCGTTTTCCGGTGGATAGGCAATATTTATTCCGTTGGCTAAAATGGCGATGGTCCCGGTTTCAAGACTGGCGATATGCGCGCTGGTATCGACGCCTCTGGCAAGTCCGGATACAATCACAGCGTCGTTCTTTCCCAATTCTCTGCATAGAGTGTCGCAAAATTTGGTCGAATGTATGGAAGCGTTTCTCGCACCCACGACGGAAATCATATTTCTCTGAAAAAAGGAAAGAACTCTTTCCCTGTCTCCAAGAAAAGATAAAACCGGCGGAGGATCTGGAATATTTCGCAATAGCGGTGGATACAACGCGTCCTCGAAAAAAACAAAACGCGCCCCAATGGACTTCATGTTGGAAATTTCTTCGTCTATTTCTTTATCGCCACATATTTTTGCGGTTTTTCCAGAATCTTTGAAAATTTTTGAAAGCTTCTTTAGAACGTTTTCCGCGCTTCCATAGGCTCCAATCAATTCCCAAAATTTATAGGGTCCTATCGACTCCGTGCGAGATAATTTTAGACGCGCCAGCTTTTCATCTTTGGATAACACGACTCAATCCCTCAGTATGCAGATCGAATAGTGTCAGGTATTGATCTACACTTCTTGTCCTCTTCTTATAAGCCGATTTATATTTTCACTATGTTTTACAAATATCAAAACGACTAGCCCTATTAGAGCATACAATTGATTAATAAAATCCCAACATAGCGCGGTTCTCGCGTAATCAAAAATCAAAAGACTGGTCACAACGCTTATTAACCCCGCGGCGGCCGAAATTTTCAGGATGAGAAACATCATTATCCAGGTAATAATAGTATAAAACCCCACGATCGGACTCAGAGCGCACAGACATCCCAAATAGGTCGCGATTCCTTTGCCTCCCTTAAATTTCAACCAAATTGGGAACATATGGCCAATAACCGGCGCAGCAAGTATAAACGAGTTTAGAATTTCGTTTTCCGTTTCCAAAAAATAATAGGGAACAAATCCTTTTAGAAAATCCATTACTAGAGTCAAAATTCCCACGATTTTTCCCTGGGTTCTGAAAGCATTGGTTGCTCCGATGTTTTTCGATCCCGTTTCTCTCAATTTCCCATTTCCAAGTATGTTGGAAAAGATCACCCCGAATGGAATCGATCCTAATATGTACCCGAACATGGGATATAAATCCTGTATCATTTGCTCCCCTCTTTTCGCATCGACGTATCATAAAGAAAACACAATCGCCGGCGCCTGTCCAGTATGACGGTGTTGGGTTATGTGTAAATCGCTTCAAAAATGTGTATAAATTTTGTGTAATTTTCTACGGAGATCTCTTCGGCTCGAGTATTGGGGCCGTACCCCAACTCTTGCAGAATTTGTTTCGCGTCTATGCAAAATTTCGATAGCGATTTAACGACGTTTTTTCTTCGATGTGTGAACGCCGCCGTTAATAAGTCGGAAAACAAATTAAAATTATCGAACGATTGATTTCTGGGATATGGAGTAAATTTTACGACGGTGGATCTCACTTTTGGAGGAGGGAAAAAACTTCCAGGCTCAAGGTCAAACGCTTTTTCAACGCGCGATTTCCACTGGCTTAGAACAGATAATCTTCCGTAGGATTTTGTCGATGGAACCGCATATAATCTGTCGGCAACCTCTTTTTGAAACATCAAAACAAGACGTTCGTAGCGATCGAATTCTTTCAGCAATTTTAACAGCAATTGGGTGGAAATATTATATGGTAAATTAGAAATAATGACGTTTGGAGCGATGCTTCCAAAGTCGAATTTAAGCGCGTCTTGTTCAATAACTTCCAACTTTCCATCGAATAATCGGCTCAGATTTCTCCAAACGTCACTCCAATGCCGATCGAATTCGATGACGTACATCTTTTTTATGGGATGTCTGAGGATCTCCATGGTCAATCCACCGGGGCCTGGCCCTATTTCTGTGATGGTTTTCCCGGTTAAATCTCCGGCTACTGAAACAATTTTTCGATTGATCTTTTCGTCGAATAAAAAATTCTGACCGAGGCTCCTCTTGGCTGCGCGTGAAAACGCATCAAATATCTTTTTCGCCGAGAGCTCATCAACACTACTTAATAATGTTTCCATATTTTTCACTGACCTTGATCTCAGATTTTCTCCTAAAATCTTGAATCTCTCGATCGGCAAAAACGCTCAGTCGTTCGTTCGTTTTCTGCATTTTAATATCATTCGGAGTCGGTTCCGGAATTTGCTGCGTTTTTCTATCCAGCATGCAAATTGTGACAATGCCGTTTGGCGTCATGAGCGGATTCCCTATGCTTCCAGATTGTAACGGAGCAATCATGGAACGGAACTGTGGCTGCATTTCCTCCAGCGTAATAGTGACTGGATCGGAAATTCCACAAAAGCTTGAATCTTTTGCGCGTTTTATAAATTCTGAACAACTGTGAGAATTTCTTTTTAAATCCAGCGCATAATTCATCAGCGATTCAATTTCTTCTCTGGGAGGGTTGGCATCTCTAAATGGAACAATAACCTGAACAAATTTTAAAACCGTGAACGATTTAAGGCCGGCTTCCTTTTTGTCCTGCAAAAATAGAATTACATATCCACGGGTATTTCTCACAACGCGATATTCGCCCATCGACATTTCGCCAAGAGCCCGATTTTCTTCCGGTGAAAGCTGTCCATGAAATATCCATCCGATTTCTCCGCCTTTGTTGGCACTCGGATCCTGGGAAAATTGTCGAGCAAGATTATGAAAATCTGCACCCTTCAGAAGCATTTGTTTCAAATTATTTACCTGAGATGAAACAGCACCTTCGTTTTTGTTATCGCTCACAGGGAAAAACATTCTGTGGACATAATAGGATTCGGTATTCTCTTTTTCCTTTATTTGCGCGATAGTTTGATTTACTTCGGTTTCGGAAACATTCACCAATTTACCGAAACGCGCGTTTATATACGAGATCCACGAAAGATTTATGCGAATCTGCCGCATTAAAGTATTTTTGCTAACATTTTTGCTTTCCAACAATTTGCAAAAACTATCGTAACTGAGGTTATTCCGCTTGGCGATGTTGGAAAACGCTGTCTTTACTTCGTTGGCGGTGGCCCAACCACCTTTGGGAGCGTATTTTTTTGCGCACTGCCACTTAAGTTTCTCTTGTACCATTTCTTTTAAAACTTCAGGCAAAACCCGCGCCCTGAGTTCATCGGAAACCTTTTCTCCAATCGAAAATAACGCCACACGCTCTTCCAGATCTAGGTATGTGATAATGTCGTCGTTCACAACGGCGATAATTCCGTCATATTCCCTCGACTGGTCAGAGTTATGCGTCGAGCCACTGAAATGCGAGAAGAATAAAAACGCGACAAAACATGCACGGAAAAAACTATCCAAAAAAATCTCCAGCCCTAATAAAAACCTTTAATCGCATTCAAAAATACTATGGAAAAGAATAGAAATCAAACTTGAAGATTAGTATACTGCAGGCGAAAGGCGTTAAAAATTGCAAAGTTTGTCAAGTTTAATCTTTTTTAAGATTTTTAGAACAACCGTATATTCCACAATTTCTTTAACTTTCTGCGCCTGGATAGTGCAATCCTCGAGGTATTTGTGGGCTTTGAACAGCAATAGCATAGGGCTTGCAAATTTTTTGGAGTTTACCTCGTATTTGTCAATAGATATAATCGCCGTAATTCTACCGATAGCCTTGGCAATGTCCGCAGCGTTTGTTTATCAAAGATTTAATGAATCCAATCAGTTAATAGCTCTGCAAGCCGCGGGATTTTCTCCTCGAAGAATGCTAATTCCCCTCGTATATACCGTGACGCTTGCGATTGGATTTTTGTATATGAGCAACATATACATTTCTCCCAACGCCTGGAAGAAATTTCGCGCACTCGAGTTCAGAATAAAAAACAATATCGATTCTCCAGAAAAATCCGGGGTAATTTTTTCGCGGGATGGATTTTCTATCTATGCGCAAAAATATTTGGGAAATTTCTTCTACGAGAATTTGTTTATTATCGATACGAGGAATTCGAATAAAATCTGCAGCTATTTTGCAGAGAGAGGGATAATTCAGAACAACATTTTAACGCTAACCAATGGGGAGCGTGTTGAGGTTGATTTCTCGCATCACAAAAACTCTATTATGCGTTTTCAATCCTATAACTATGATTTGGAAGATATTTTAAAAACGGAAAAAAAGCCCATCCAGCCGAATGAAAGATGTATAGACGAATTATTGCAGGAGAATAAAGACGAGGCCACGTCAACAATGTTGAAGGCGCTTTTTCATCAAAAAATCACGTCGCCACTGTTGACTGGGATATACGCCATGCTGGCTTTTCTTTTGATTTTGCTGGCGCCCTACGCTCGCAGGCATTCCCATTGGCGAACGACAGTGCTCATAGCAATTATTTTTATTTTTCAAGGAAGTTATTTTTGGCTGGCCAACGCCGCCGCAAAAAATTTAGAATTTGCAAAACTAAACTATGTCCTGGTGATTTCTTCTATGCTTATATTAATAGCGTTAATTATAAAAAAGCATAAACTGTAAAATGAGCAAAACACTCTTCAGATATATTTTCACTATGCAATTAAGAGCGACGGTGTTTATATCCATTTCCATGTTTTGCCTAATTTTATTATTCGATTTTGCGGAAGTTACAAGAAAGTACCCGATCTCCTGCGCAGAGGAAACTCTTTTCTCCATAAAATTATCGCTGCTGCGAACTCCATCAACTTTCTGCGAAATTTTGCACTACGTATATTTTATCGCCGCCACTTTTAGTCTATGGAATCTATGCCAATCCCATCAAATAACGATATTAAAATCGGTTGGAAAATCGCCGCTGCAGATTTTATATCCGTTTGGAAGTTTTGCCATATTTATGGCAGCGATATGGTTGTTTGTTCTTCATCCTATTGGATTATTTTCCGAAGTTCAGTACCACAAAAATATATCTCCCCATGTTTCGACTGAAGCTAATCACGATGTTTTTATAGATTGCCAGAAAAGCGACCAGGTTATTTTCATAAAAACCATCAACAAAGGCAAACGAATCGAAGGACTTAACATTTTTAACACAAAGGACAACACAAAAATATTCGCTCAACAGGCTTCAATAGAAAAAAACACGTGGATTTTAAAAAATGTTACCATAACGAACAATGGAAAAATAAAAAACATGAACGAGATGAAATTTACCAACGAATTTTCTCTGGATTTGATCGAATTACTTTCGCAATCTTCACGTAAACAGAATATTTATCATCTTTATAAAATTTATAAGATTCAACGAAAGAATCATGTGCCCCTTAAACTATATGAGTTGGAATTACACAAATTGTTGAGCAATTGCTTCAGCTTTTTCCTATTTGCGCTGGTCGCTGCTGTTATTTGTTTTCCAATAAACCGGTATAAAACGAAAACAGAAATAGCGATAAAAGTAATATCAACGGCGGTGTTTTTAAGATTTGCTAATAATATACTCGAGTCTTTCGCCCATGGGGGAATTATTTCAGTGCAATTCGCCTGCTGGGCGGTTTCGTTGATATTGACGTGCGTTCTGGTGGCCATATTGATTTGGAAAGAAGTATGAAATTTTTCTTTATATTTATGATGTTTTTATTTTCCTGTGCATTTGGCGAAGAAATTGTTTTCATAAATTCCGATAGCACGCAGTATACGAACAATATGATTAACTGCCGGGGCAACGTTATAATAGTTTACAATAATCGAATCATTTCTGCCGACGTAATTTCATATGATAAAAAAACAGAAGTTATTCACGCCAGCGGAAACGTAATCATAAAAGATGAAAAACAAAATGTTTATTTCCTTGATTCGCTATCAGTCGACAGAAATTTTTCTTCTGGGGAAGGGAAAAATGTAAAAATAATCATGCAAGATCAATCAAGATTAGCCGCGGAAAAATGCTCCATCAAAAATGGAAAATACGAGCTGGAAAACGCCGTCTATACCTCCTGCTATGAATGTGCGAATTCAGGGGAATTGACATGGCAGGTAAAAGCGCTTCACGTAACTTTCGATCCGAAAGAAGATGCTGAATACCAAAACGCAAAATTCGAACTTTTGGGAACTCCCATTTTGTATACGCCGTATCTGTCACACGCAAGTTCAAATTTGAAAAGGAAAAGCGGATTTTTAGTGCCTAAATTTTCAGCGTCCTCCATCGGTGGATTTAGTCTGCTGCCCCAATATCTATGGTCAATTTCGGATTCCCAGGAGCTGATTTTGAAACCTATTATTACTTCAAAAATTGGCAACGTCGGATGGTTATACTATGGCCTTAGATTCCCCAACGGAGAGTTTAATATCGACGCCAGCCTTGCTGGAATTCAGTCCGCAAAAAGCCAAATTGGAAACACAGATTCGGACAAAAAAGCCATCCGCAAAATACAAGATTCCGGATATCGTGGACATGTATTTTCGAAGATGAAATATGAAATAAACGATGTCTGGAGATGCGGTTTCGATGTAAATCTAGCCTCTGACAGATATTATCTGAAAAAATTCCCGTTTTTGACAAGCGTCGATAGAGGTTTGGAGAGTAATGTGAAATTGGAAGGATTCGACGGACGAAATTATACTTCGGTAAAAACTGCCATGCTTCAAAGTATTGATTCAGAATGCATGCCGCGCATACTTCCAGTAATGGAGCGAAATTACTCTACAGATCTGCTCTATGGAACTTTCAGTCTGGATTCATATTTCGCAAATTTAGATTTTAACAATCATAGATCTGCCCAGAAATTCGTTTCGGACGCTTCCTGGCGGAAGGAAATACTACTTCCATTTGGGCATCTTGTTGATCTTAAAGGATCTCTTTTTTTTCAGGCGTTGAAAGTTTCAGAAAGGCAACGATCAAAATATGATTCGTCGCTTGGCGTTACTCCTCAACTAAGCATCATATGGAAATGGCCTCTCGTCCTATCATCCGATTTGATGACCACAATTTTTACCCCAATTTTGGGCACGATAATTGCGAGTAACAAGGAAAGTGTAGACATTTTTGAAGAACCATCCACTGAAATTTCCGATATTAATTTTATGGATGGACATAAATCGATTTCTTCCTACTCCAGCGATTCGGGAAAAAGAATCTGCTATGGATTTAAACTGGCTGGATACAAAAATGGAGAAAATCTGTATCGTTTCACCGTTGGAAGATCAATGGAATTGACTTCACCGCCTGACAGGCTCGAAGCCACCGGTTTGAAATATAAAAACTCCGACATAGTGAGTTCTCTGGACGTTTTTTTATCAGACGAATGGACTTTTATCGCAAACGGTAGCTATTTCCCCCATTCAAAGCGCTGGACAAGGATCGAATCCGGTCTGAATTTTTCTGATAAAAAAGTTTGTTTTGATGTAATGATGTTTAAAGGAAAACAATGCCTGTATAATAATCCGTTCACAACTGAATCCAATCCGATTGCGGAAGAGCAAAAAACTCAGAAATATCGAGGAATAATGCTGGACGCCGGTTGGTACGTTTCCGGCACAGTCAGATTAAAAGGCGGAATAGTTATGGGAAACGACAGCACAACTCCAACGGCGCTTAATGGGGAAAAAAAAGGCAAATACCATTTGGTGAAGCGCAATGTCGGCATTGAATATAAAAACGAATGCACAACAGTCGACTTCCTGATCGAGAGAAGAAACTACAGAGGAGGAGATCTAAAACCAGAAACGGCTCTTCAACTGGTTGTCCATCTTAGAAATCTAGGAATCTAGAATCTTGAGATTGCTCTTTATAAACGGAAAGGACAAAGCTTTTTTCTGCTGAAGAGACAATTTATCCAACGTTTTCAAGATGTTGGCGATTGGATTTACTCTGCGTTCCACCATATTTAGTATGTACATCATAGCCTCGTCAGAAATGGTTATTTCCAAATCTCTCGCTATTTTTTGCGATATTTTTAACAACAGATCGTCTTTTGGAACATCGATATTTATGACGGATAAAGCAAACAGTCGGGATCTCAAATCCTGCAGCTCTACGTTCCAGTGCAGAGGATGTGATCGACTTAGTAATAGGAAGAATCTATTTTTTTCTTTTGCAATATTCAAAAAATGAAATATCCAATTGTAGTTTTCTGGTCTTACGGTATCATCAAAATTATCGATAACAAAATTGCAGTCTGCGTCGAACAAATCACGGGAGTCATAATTTAAACTATCCTTTAAAACGTAGACCGCGTTGGCGGTCTGGGCCCACAACGCCGCGAGGTGAGTTTTCCCTGTTCCCGATTCTCCATAAATGATTATTCCGTTGCTGTTCCAATTGGGCCATTTCACCAGGTATGAAATTGCTTCGCGGTTTTCATTTCCTTCAATAAAATCACTCCAATCGAGTCTCTCAATCTTGTGAAAATCGAAAACTTCCTGCTGCATCTCTGTTACTGCTTGTAAGTCTGGCTTGCTTTGAATTTGATCATCGCAAAATTAACCAAATTGCGAATAACGGCCGTCATGGGAATTGCAATTAGAACTCCGACTATGCCTTTTAATTGAATTCCGGCGAAAAATGAAAATAATATCCAGAGAGGATGAAGTCCTGTTCTCTTTCCCACAAATCTGGGAGAAAGTATATATCCTTCCACAAATTGCCCCACTGAATAAACGACCAATATGATGTAAAGCTTAGTCATGGTCAGAGTGGGGACACAGGTAAGAATCACTATGACACAGGAGAATAACGCCCCTATAAAAGGAATAAACGAAGACAATCCCGAAATAATTCCAAAATATACACAATTATTTAACCCGATAGCCGACAGCAACAATGCGTAATAGATAGACAGAATCATAACCACGTAGAATTGCCCGCGAAAAAAATTCCCGAACGTTTTCCGCACAATACTGGACGCTTCGCGTATTATATTTTTTTGACGATGAGGAACGCAATCGTATAAAAAACGCGTCATACCATTCCAATCTCGCAGAAAATAGAAAAAAGCAATCGGTGTGATTATAAAAAATGAAACGAAATTGGCGATGGTTTCCCTTTTGGACGCGATTTCCCTTATGATAGACGCGAAAATATAAACTTTTTGATCCAGATGTTTCTGAAGTTCCAATTTTATTGAAGTAATTTCAGGTTTATATTTCACGAAATTTACGGAAGAAAGGGTGTTATCCAAAAAATAAATGAGTCGATCATAGTAAAATGGAATGTTATCGGCAATAAACGCCAAATATTCTTTAATACATGGGAGAAGTTTTACGCCTATGACGATAAAAATACAAACGAAGCCAACGGACAGAATAACGCTGACAAGGGTTCTATTTATGCGACTGGAAATTGAGTCCATAAATGGAACGCAGAGATACGCCAAAGCAAATCCGACCACGAATGGAAAACATATCTCTGAAAACGCATAAAAAAACAGAAACGAAAACGAAGAAACAACGATCCAAAAAACAAACTTACCGTTTGAAAATTTTATCCTTGATCCAATAGTATTTTCGCACATACTCCGCTCCGGAAAAAACCGTGAAAATACTGACGACCGCCGCGCTCGATTCCACGAGACATGGTACATTTATTGATAGGACGCGGCAAGCTAAAACTAATATTATGAAAAGCAGCTGAATGGTCGTGTTAATTTTACTGGACGTTAGCGGTTGTATCTTCAGATTCACTTTGGAAATTCTGCACACTATTACGGCGGACAATATCATGAGATCTCTTCCAATCACTATTATTGCCGTATACAAAGGGATGAATTTCACGTAGACGAACAGCGCATAGGAGATTGTCATCAGCGTTTTGTCAGCCAATGGATCTAGTATGGCTCCCAAATCGGACTGCAGATGAAATTCCCTCGCCAGGTACCCATCTAAAAAATCAGAGATAGAAGCGAATACAAACAAAACCATCGCGCAGACTAGATTATTTTCTAGAACTGCCTCAATGATAAAAAAAGATATTACTATTCTCGAAATGGATAATATATTCGGAAAAAATTTCTTCATATCAGCCGCGCGTATTTTATGCGCAACTTTCGGAAATCATCGATATATTTTTTCTTTATGCGGAAGACGACTTTTTGGTCTGAAAATTTTTCAACTGCGGCTTTTATTTTTCGCAATTCCCTTGCGCGGCGTAAAAAATCCACCAGATAAACCGAAAGCCTTACATCATTTGCTTTCCCCTCATCGTCTTGAATACTGACATTAATTCCATGCGGCTTTAGAAGAGAAGAAATTTTGTTTTTGAGAAATCTATAGGAAATTCTTCCTATGTAAATCGAATCTGAAAACTTTTCCTGATCAATTGAATAATCGTAGACGCAATTTTGAATTTGTTGATTTGAAATGGATTCTGGAAAAGATCCCTTCAGCTCGTCTTCGATCATTTTTTTCAACGCCAGTCGAGCAGCCCGATCAAGCGCCACCTGTTTCGCAGCAAGCGAATTTTTCCCCTTCTGTTTTATTTCGATATCTCTTACTTCGAAGTATTGCGAATCCGCAAAAACACAAAGTCTCAACAAAAACAACAAAAACGAAAGACGCTTCATGGAAGTTTATTCAATAATCTCCAATTGGCTGAAGAAAAATCTGATTTCAATTTCCGCATTTTCCAAAGAATCCGAGCCATGAACTGCGTTATGCTCAATGCTCTCACCAAAATCTCTACGAATCGTACCGACCTCCGCGTTGGCCGGATTTGTCGCCCCCATAATTTCCCGATTTTTTGCGACCGCGTCTTCTCCACATAGGACCTGTGCGACCACCGGCCCGGAAGACATATATTCGCACAGACTTTCGTAGAACGCTTTTTCTCTGTGAATTTCATAGAACTTTTCAACTTGCTCCCTTGTTATGCGCAATCTTTTTTGCGCGATAATTCGAAGCCCTGCCTGTTCAAATCTTGCGTTGATGATTCCAGTAAGATTTCTTGCAGTCGCGTCCGGCTTTATAATGGACAAAGTTTTTTGGATAGACATTTTATTCCTCTTTATTGCTGTTTTTCCCACCCATTGGGAGTTTGTTTCCAGTAGTTTACATTTTCGCCGTTTTTTTTCAAGTCATCATAAATCAGATTTGCATTCTCCGCCTGCTGTTTTTCTTCGAAAATTAGGACTATTTTCTCGAAGTTGCCGGGTTTTTTATGATCAAGCGTATCGACCAACACGAGAGTTTTAGCATCGTTTGGATTTTCAAATTGACTTGTGAAATATATCGGTTGCTGCTCGCAAAACCCCAGACTCTTGTCCCCATGGGGGATGAAAGCGTTGGTTGAGAAAGTCCACAAAATCTTGTCAACGAGCTTAACTCGTTCCTCCACCGGACTAAAAAAAATACATCTCTGCCCGGACAAATAAGCCTTTTCCAAAAGCCGAATAATCGACGGAATCAAATTTCCCTCGGCCACATGATAAAAACTCACCTCCATCGGATTTTCAAAATTTATTTGCACGCAAAAAATCGTACAGAAGACGCACGCCAAATCCGGTCGCCCCCTTGGAGCAAATGAACAGATTATCGTCGGAGGTCGTCTCGACTCCGGCAACATCTATATGCGCCCATTTTTTGTCGTTCACAAATCTTTTTAGG
This sequence comes from Holosporaceae bacterium, assembly GCA_031258475.1. GTDB lineage: Bacteria > Pseudomonadota > Alphaproteobacteria > UBA3830 > UBA3830 > JAIRMQ01. Next base: position 2,087 of record JAIRMS010000041.1, on the reverse strand, counting down.
AACTGGGCGGCCGTTATACTTCCCCCGCGAACGTTTGGCTTTCCGATGTTCTGCATGTCTGCGATATCGGAATTAATTCCTTCGTCGAAATGTTCGGACATGGGCATACGCCACACCTTTTCGCCGGTTCTAACGGATGAACTAACTATCTGCTCGGCCAATTCGTTGCAGTTACTAAACAGACCAGCATATTCATGTCCCAGCGCAACCACGATCGCCCCTGTCAACGTTGCGAGGTCTATTATAATTTTTGGATCAAATCGATCCTGCGTATACCAGAGCGCATCCGCAAGAACCATACGCCCCTCCGCGTCGGTGCTTAGCACCTCTATGGTTTGGCCGGACATGGATCTGACTATATCGCCGGGACGCTGCGCGGAACCGGACGGCATATTTTCAGCCATGGCCATAACGCCGACGACATTTACCGGCAATTTGTTCAGAGCGACCGCCTTCAGCAGTCCCAGAACCGTGCCGGATCCTGCCATGTCATAGCGCATTTCGTGCATTCCACTTTCTGGCTTCAGACTGATACCGCCGCTGTCGAAGGTTACTCCCTTGCCAACGAAAGCGATTGGAGCGTCCGATTTTTCCCCACCATTCCAGCGTAGAATCGCCAGTCTCGGTTTGTTTTCGCTGCCCTGACCGACGGCCAGAAGAGCATTCATCCACAATTTTTTCATTTCGGAGACTTCGAGAATCTCAACTTCAACCCCCAGCGGAAATAGCTCGTCCTTCGCAATTTTTGCAAGACTTTCCGGATAAATTACGTTTGCTGGTTCCGACACAACCTGCCGCGTCAAAAACACGCCCTCTGCCAGCTTTTGCAATTCTTCCAGGTATTTCTCCGACGCCTTCACATCCGACGTCAATACGGACAGATTTTTCAGCGTTATTTTTTCGTCTTTTTTGGACTTATATTTGTCGAAATTCCAGGATTTCAGCAGTGCGCCAAATCCAATATGGGCCGGCAAACAATCACAGGGGAAATCAATGTCTGATCTGTCGATTGCAACGACGACGTCTTCATCCAATTTTGATGTACAGGAATAGATTGCCGCTCCGAGTTTTTCAAGCTCTAGCTCGCTAAATTTTTTTCCAGAATCACCCAGTCTAACCATTGTCACATAACCATAGTCTCCGTTGCACAGCGCGAAAGAACGAGTCTTGAATTGCGATTTGCAGGTAAATTTATCTGAATTTTTCGAAATTATTCCGCCGAGACTTTCATCAACTTTTTTTGCATTCGGTGACAGGGAACCGTCGGAATAAATTCCAACAACAATACCACAATTTTTCGGCAATTTATCTACGAACGAAACTTTATTGATCAGCATAACATCTCCCACAAAACAACATAACGACATACGCCGTTATACTAAATAAATCGTAACTATACAACTTTTCCTGGAGAAATTTCTGGGAAGAAATTCGCTAGGCATAGTGTTGTTTCTGCGTTAAATCAGAATAAATTCATTGCATCTTTTGGATACAAGCGAAGCAATCCAGAAAATGAGAATCGCGTTCCAAAAGTGATTCATGCATAACAAAGAAGGCATTGTTTTGTAGCCCATCATTTTTTTCTTAAAAATAAGGTTCAAGAGTAGATTGAGTAGATTTTCTTAGCGGATAAGCTAGGATATATCAATAGACCTTCTGCGAAAGTAGCAAGAGCTTGAAAAGTTAAAAAGAAAGAGTGAAACTCAAGCGTTTTAATTATGAGGTAAAAATGCTGAGTTTCAAGAGATTATGCAACCAAGGGGTAAATTTTACGTAGTTAAGTTGGATAGGGTTAACGCCATCGCCTTTAGGCGAACACTTCAGTATAATACGGAGCATGAAATATAGACATGGAGCTCATAGCACATACGATCTGAAATATCACCTAGTTGTATGGTCCCATATTGTGGAGGGGGAAATGACATAATATTATAGCGGGAAGAAAAGGAGTTATTATGGGCCAAATATTACACAGTTGCGCCACAACGACAGAGGCAGTGCGTCGAGCAATACAAAATAGTAAAGAGAGCCTGAAGACGCTGTCGGAGAGGTACTCAATTAACCACAAAACCGTTACCAAGTGGAGA
>JAIRMS010000018.1 GCA_031258475.1 Holosporaceae bacterium | reverse complement strand
TTTCAAAAATTCCTTTCGCACTTTTTCCGGCGCAACCCCCGCAAGATCACAGATGAATTCAAAATCCGGATCATTACCGAAAATCCAGTTCCAAGCTTCTTTTCGTGTTCTTGGGAGCCGTTCATTGAGAGCGTCTGCCATCGCCAGTTTGATAACCTCGCGCCATAACCTTTTTTCACCACTAAGCATTGCATTTTAATTCCCCCATGGAACGTCATTTGCGTTCGCATACTCTTGATAAAATTTATGATCCGGAGTGATAATCGTCGCGATTTTGTTCTTGTCCTGATACACGCCGCTGCGATCGCTCTCGATTCCAATTTTTATAATCATTTCCAGTCCTTCCAATTCGCCAAACGAATTTATCTTTCTGGCCGCCATCGCCGTTTCCGACATATCTTTCGGATTGATATTTTTTGCTGATTCGATTATGGCGCGGATTCTCGCTTTTCCCATATTTACCCAAACGTCGCTTCCTGCGAATAAACATTTTTCGATGCCGGATTTGCACCGCCGATCAGACATGCAATATCGCGCGCGTTTTCCCAGGTTCGAACGGAAATTGAATCGCCGTTCCTGTCCTGCACCGCCAGCAATCCAGCCTCAAAATCCAGGCATAGAGTCGGTTCGTCCAGGGTTTTTAGTAGCGACGTTTTGCCGACACCCCATGATCCGAAAATTGCGAGTTTAGTACCCGTTTGCTGTTTTAGTCGTTCCTCTGCAGAAATTATTTTCATTGGTTAGCTCCTAAAATTATTTGAAATTTCGTTTTTCCTGGCGTAATTGTTCGCGCTTCCCGAAACAACTCCTGATATTCATGCGGCAACTCGGCATATTTTCTTTCTTCGATGGCGTAGCTGATTTTCACAATGGCTTTTCGTCGTTCATCAGGAACGCATTTTATGAGCTCTTCCATTTTTTCCTGATCCCAGGTCACCTTTTTGGAAACCTCTGCAATAATCTGAAATGCTCCATCGAAAAATCTCGTCGTGCCCGTATCTTTGTTTTCGCTGTGCAAATTGTTTTTCACCGCTTCGGAAAATTTCAGATTCAGTCCGTCCTCCAATTTTTCCTTCAGCTCTTTCGCGTGGCTTATGAGCTTGGCCACCTGCTCGCTCAGATCCATGAGATCATAAACTTCCAGTTGGCTAATTTCCTTTGTGTTTAATGTCTCAATTATCGATAGGTTTTTCATATTTACTCCACTAAAAAACATTGCTAATAATTGGTTTTCAGAATTTCGTCGATGATCGGCCAGGTAAGAAATGTGCTTCAGATAATAATAAACAGACGCACGTGATTTTCCGATAATCTTTGCTACTTCAGCGACCGAATGATTCGCCAACAGCTTGCAAAGCATTTTGTATTTGCTCGGCATTGGTTCAATTAGACGCAGAAGATCAAGACGGCTTTCCAGAATCTCATCGACATTCAAATTATCGTTTTCGGCGTACTCTTTGAAATTTACGAAAGGCCCGCGCTTTATTCTCGAAAAAGATTCCAGCAAATTTGCAGCCCGTCGCGCCAAAATTTTTCTGATGAAATGCTCAACGTTCCCCTGGCTTTCATCAAACTCATTTAGACGAGACAGAAGTCCGCACATCAGCTCCTGCTCTATGTCTTCGATTTCCATGGAACGAAGCATGTTTGTGCGCTTCAGATTTCTTGCGAAAATCTTCACGTTCAAAACAATTCTTTCGTCCATACCGTTGTACCGATTCATCAGACCAAATCCCAAAAACCGGGATTAGTGTGAAGTAAATTTAAGCGAAAGTCCGTAGAGCAGCAAAAAAATGTCGTTACATTTACACCTCATCAACATTCTGAAAAATGAGCATTTATTATTCTCAAAAATTACACATAAAAAAAATGTCGTTACATCAACTATATTCTTTTAAGAAATACACGATCACTTAACCGACTCTATTACAGAATTTCCATACAAATGTTTATGAGCTTTATTTATAGAAGTGCGAATATGGTAAATTGCAACGCGAATTTGATTTTCTCGGTCTTCCATACAGAATTTTGAAGATTCTAGTGATGAGCATATTTCAGAAATGGTGATGTATTGATGGCCTAAAAAAAACTCTTTTAGGTAGTGATCTATCAAAATTTTGAAAATAGCGGATTGCAGTTCAGCTTTTTTATCTATGATTTTAATATCGTTGAGGTATATTCCATCATCTTTGACAGAAATAAAGAACCATTTTTTATTTATTGGTTTCTTCTTTAATTGTTCATATGTATCTATTTTTTTGCAGATACAAAGCAATATTCCCCTGAGCCAAGAGAATAAGCTAATGTTTTTATTTGATATTTTTTTTAAACATACCGGAACTCCCATTACTACAAAACAACAAAAAACACGTCAAACCATTCGACGCATTGGCTTAAATTAATAAAAACTTAACGGAATTATATGACATTTCAGCGTGCCATAACAGTGAGATGTTTGTATTTGAGACGTTGACGACAAAAGAAGAAATTTTTTCAGATTTTTGTAACAAAACTCTACCAAACGCTGAATATATAAAGTAAATGGAGAGATGTTTGAATTATGAATGTACTTGCACTCGACTTGGGGACACGCAGCGGCTACGCCATTTATAAAGATGGAGCGATTATCAGCGGAACGCAAAAATTGCAGCACAGTAAGAGTGCATCCGGACTGAGATTCTCGCATTTTCGCCGCTGGATAATGGAGGTTATCGAGACACACAATAGCTGTCTGCGAGGAACATGGCATTAAATGCACCGGATTACCGGTCACAACAATAAAGAAATTTATGACCGGCAAGGGCAACGCAACGAAGGAAGAGATGATTTCTTTTGCGAGGTTGAATGGATTTGATCCGGTTGATGACAATGCAGCCGACGCTTTGGCAATATTGCTTGCGGGGGCTGAAGGAGCTGAAATTTCAGCAAAATCACGGGTCCTGTTTTGCCATAGAGGAGGGCGGCGCGGGGAGCCCCGGCTCTTCGCTAGCGTCAGAAACTTT
>JAIRMS010000008.1 GCA_031258475.1 Holosporaceae bacterium | reverse complement strand
CGGAAACGATAATTCAGACTCTCGGGCTGTCCCGCGAGGACGTGGAAAATTTACGCTGATTTTTCCCGCGGTCTATAGTAGGGCGAAGAACCGCCGGATATCGCAAAAAGCATACCGCTGGTCGATGATTTGCCTATCGACCGGATTGTTTAGTCCACTGGCCTGACTCTGGAACAGATCGAAAGTCTGCGTATCGGCGATTGATGGAATACGCCGGAAAAACCCAAAAAATGGGGGCAAGATTCTGGGCTATTATAATAATGACGCTTTATGGCAAAGGTATGATGACCGGTAGCGTTATCGCCACACCTGTTTCCGGTTCATCCAGTAAAATGAGCGATTTTTTAGGACAGTTGAAGATGCCGGATATTATCTTGGTGACATCGGCAGGAAGAATTTTGTCTTGCAGAATTTTTTCACGATAACTCATCTTTCGCACATAAAAAAAGCGTGTAGAAGCTTGAAAAATCAATAACGGACGGACATAAACAAGCAAATATCACGCGCATTGGAGCAGTTTATTTCGCAACGTACCTGGGAGTGCGGCGATAAATGCCTCGAACAGGGATTCGATTTCATCATCCTCCAACATGTACTTGTCCGCGACGACCGAAAGAAATGTTTCCATCAAGAGCCTGAACGCTTCAATCCAGGTGATATCCGACAATTCGTTGCAAGCGGAATAGAACAGCTTCCCCATAGAGCGCTCATCTCTTTGCGTTCTATTCTCGAGGGCTAGCATCATGTATCTGGCAAACACTATCGCGTTCCAGGCCGTCATAGCGTCGTAGGAAATTGAATGACATCCTCAACCGTATATTTTGGGTCAAGTTGGCGTTGCAAAGACAGTCGAACAAGAAGCGCGATAAAATTAAGCAGCAAATATCCTCTGAATGTTTCAACAGAATGTACCCGCAATGGTAATATCTCAAGGTCGTTTTTCATAATCCCGAAGATGTTTTCAACAGATTGGCGCGTGTAATATAGCGGGATGATTTCCAGTTCCGCGACTTTGAAGGAAGCGATAAAAATCAATTTACCTTTGAATTTCAAACCCTCATCAATGTCCGAATCTGACTTTTTGTCCTCTTTTGCTGCAATAAGATACTTCCTCGATTCGTCCGCGTATCTTTTAGGATCAAACACAACATATGCAAAACCAGGGCTGCCGAACAAATCTACGGGCACACGCTTGACAAACAAAACACGTTCCCCGTAAATCACGACATTCTCTGCTTTTTCCATGTCTTTACCGTACTGCTCCAATATGATCTCACATTATAAGCGTATTCTATTCCGCGAATGACTTTGTAATGGATTGCCCCCATATTGTCATCTCCTAAGGTAGTTAATATAACGCATATTAACTACCTTAGTATAGCGAATAATGACTATATTAGCAAACAAAAATGGCACATTATTTCTAACTTTCCTTCATTCTTATCTCGATTTGAGGTAGTTAGGCAGTGTAGGAAAATAACATTTACATATAGAGATAAATCTGATAGAATTAACCGTAGTTCCCTATTAAGAATTCTACCCACATTGGTATCACTGCATTTAAAGGGTGTGTGGGTAGAAAATATCAAAAAATTCTACCCACAAAATATTCCTGTAAACACTCGCAACGTCAGTGTTTTTGTGTGTGGGTAGAAATTATACCCGGGAACTAGGGATTAAGGTATGAAAAAAGATAACGCTGGGACAAGAATTCGAATAGAAAGTATGATGCCGCTTCTAGATGAGCGGCAAAAGAGACTTTTTCTGGCGACAGAAGCTAAGGTGTTGGGCTACGGTGGAATAAGTCAGGTTAGCAGCATATCTGGTGTTTCAAGGGTTACGATTACACGAGGAATCAAAGAAATTGAAAACCAGAATGAATTTTTACAAGCAAAAGGACGTTGCCGGAAAAGTGGAGGAGGGAGGAAAGCGATAACTGAGACACAACCTGGCATTGTTCAGGAATTAGAAAATATGATAGACGGATATACAAAAGGCGATCCAATGATACAGCTGATGTGGACGAGTAAGAGCGTAAGAAACCTTGAACAAACATTAAGAGATAAGGGATATCGTGTGAGTTTTGCGACAGTATCAGAATTGCTTAAACGCTTGGGTTACAGTCTACAGGCAAATCGAAAAAATTTGCCGATACAAAAGCAGCATCCAGACCGTAATGAGCAATTCGAATATATTAACGAACAAGCGAAGTTATTTTTCTTAAATGGGGCGCCGGTGTTATCTATAGATGCTAAAAAGAAAGAATTTGTGGGGAATTTCAAAAATAATGGGAAAGAATACCATAAAATAGGAGCCCCGACAGAAGTGCGAGACCATGACTTCCCCATTCAAGAATTAGGGAAAGCGACGCCTTACGGAATTTACGATATTTTTAAGAATGAAGGATTTGTCAATGTAGGCGTGAGTAATGACACAGCTGAATTTGCAGTTGAGTCAATTCGTAAATGGTGGGAGATGATTGGAAAAGCGCTCTATCCGAATACCGAAGAAATAATGATTACAGCGGATAGTGGAGGAAGCAACGGTTATCGAGTACGTTTATGGAAAGCGGAATTGCAATGTTTAGCGAACGAAATCCAGAAAAAGATCACGGTGCTTCATTTTCCGCCAGGGACCAGTAAATGGAATAAAATAGAACATAGGTTATTCTCATTTATCAGCAAAAATTGGAGAGGGAAGCCGTTGATAAGTTTAGCAGTGATCGTAAATCTCATTGGATCAACTAAAACTGAAAAAGGATTGAAAGTGGATTGTGTAATTGATAATAAAGAATACAAGAAAGGCATAGAAGTTTCTGATGAAGAATTCAAAGCAATTAATATTAAGCAACACGTGTTCCATGGAGAGTGGAATTATATGATTATGCCACAGGAAAATTTTGCTTAAGATGTAAAGTTTATTTTACTACACTTTCTAAGTGGCAACGATCTCTGTCGCCTCGGAACCAGCATACACAATTTTCTCTTTTCTGTCCTATTGGTTTCGTTCCGTTTGGTGATGGTTCGCCATCGTGGATGGCTGTACTGTAACTGCCGCTTAGACGCAAGATTTTATTGGAGGGTTAATAGGAATATGGCACTTAATCATGCAAAGTAAAAACTGGATTTTCTTGCATGAGAAACTTCCGCCCCGCCATTCCCACCCTGGAATTTACTTTTGCATTTCACACAACTGCAAAATTCGAGTCAGGTTATTGTGTCCTCCCGGAGTTGTGGTAAAATTTCCCTTGTTCGTTTCGAAGAGAAGTTTTCAAAACAG
>JAIRMS010000080.1 GCA_031258475.1 Holosporaceae bacterium | reverse complement strand
TATACATCCCCACACTACTTATTCGCAGTATTCCTATCATATTCAATCAGCATTTTCTACCGATTTCTCAACAGCACGAGATCCACCTGGTCAGCTTCGAGTAATTTTTCTTTCGGCATTTCATCTCCGAGATTACCATCGTCCTCTATTCTATAAAAAATAAAGCCATAATTGTGCAGAAGATCTATAAAAGCAGATAAATCACCAAATTTTTCCAGGTAACATGGAGCCCATTCCATGACAATTTTTAGATTAGGCGAGGATTCAATGATTCTTCTGGCTCCGTGTATCGCCGGCAGCTCAGATCCTTCTATGTCCATTCTCAGCCAATCCACATTTTTTAACTCGGGAAGATCTTCGTCCAGAGAAGTCATCTTCACTTTTTTCACCAATTCACCTTTTCCTCCGTTTTCGGCGAAGTCAATATGCGCCATTCCGATATTTGTCGGAACAGAGGAATTAAGCGGAGTATAGTGCAGCAGCGCCTCTCCCGTTTTATCTGAAATTCCCACATTTTTCATTTTAACGATGTGGGAGAGATCGTTCATTCTCAGCGACATCTTCGCGAAATCATACACTTCATCATTGACTTCATAGGAGTACACACGCCCCAACGGAGATACCAATTTTGCCATTAAAACCGTGTGATAGCCTATATTCGCACCAAGCTCAATCACCACCTCGTTGTGCTTTACGTTTTTCACCAGATAATTTGTTACGTGCGGTTCCCAAACTCCCAGCCTTCTTATCTTGGTTGAGATAAGATCGTCGTTTATTAGCATCATCCACAGTCCGTTATTGGTTTCGCTGATAAAACATCTGCAGTTTAAAGCCTCTCTAAAGCTCTGGACGCACCCCTCGGTGCCGCAAATTTCCTCTTCCAAATATTTTCTCATTTTCTTTGTCCTATTGTTAAAAATACGAATGTTTAAAGTGAATAGAGCCAAAACAACGACTACTGCCCCCCACAAAACACACACAACTCCAACCTTCTTTCATCATGACCCACCAAAACGCAGCACCCTTATTTTGCAAGCTTTAAGCCAACATCCTTTTCTTTTTGAAAACAACTTGGTTAAAATCTTAAAAAGACCCCGCTCGTTATGTATTACATCGAAACTCGCACTTTTTCAAGTGAGAAAAAAACTCTCCCGTCTTTCTGACCGCTGAGCCTGGCAAGTCGTCTTTTCTCGAGACTTCCAAGGACCTCTCCGTGAAAGTAAATTTGTATTGAAGACTTTGAGAAAGGAGGATTTTTTCCTGCTTTCATTTTTTGGTATCTAAAAACTTGCGCGACCTTTGCAAATGCCCTGATATTCAGGATCTTTGATGGATAAACTAATCCACATATTTCGCTTCACTACGCACCTGAATTCTCTCTTCAATCGCTTTAATTTTTTGACGAATCGCTTCCTCCGACATGTTTATGCGAGCATCTTTGAAGTCTAGCAAAATTCGATCTATCATTTTTTTATCGTTCGGCTTTATCAGATAGGAAAAGACCATGTTTTTGATATACTTACTCAAAACGTCGTCCACGTATCCCAGTCTTCCTCCGGCCCATTTGGCGAGAATCTTGTTGCGACGAGCCGTTATGAAAAATCTGGATTGCAACACGTCCAACAATTTTTTTTCACAGGAGGATTTATCAAAAGAAAACATCGGCATTCCACACCTCACACATCAACACTATGCCTCAAGAATATTATAAATTTTTATCAATTACCACTGGCATGATTTGGGATTGTCCTGTGAGCATATATTATCTGGCCAAAATAATCCCCATGGCCCCAGGTGTATTGCGGAATTTGTTTATCGGAGATATTCTGTGGGGCATATTTTTGAGTGGCATAGATGTTAGATCCGTTGCACCAGTTTGTTATATCTCCCATTTTCGGTTTTCGCGTTGGCGGAGTGGATTTGTCGTTCACGAATTCATCTTTGGCTGTCTTTATGACGTTCGCCCTAATATGTATCGTTTTCACAGTTTGTTTGAGCAGTAAAAAACTCATTCCAAATCGCGCGCAGGCGTTAGTCGAAATGACCTACGTTCTGGTCGCCGGTCTGATCGACGCCAACGTGGGAAAAAAAGGACGACGCTACTTTCCTTTTGTTTTTTCCGTATTTTTGTTCGTGCTGTTCGGAAATTTAGTTGGATTAATACCGTACATGTTTACTTTCACAAGCCACATAATCGCCACTTTCACCGTTGCGATTATCGTGTTTCTTTTCATAACAATATTGGGAATCGTTTTGCATGGCTTTGATTTCTTGAGTTTGTTCGCGCCAAAGGGCGTTCCAAAATTTCTGCTCCCTATTCTGGTTCCAGTGGAAATGATTTCCTACCTCACCAGACCCGTCAGTCTTGCCGTTAGGCTTTTTGCAAACATGATGGCTGGTCACACCATGATGAAAGTTTTTGCCGGATTCGTCGCAATGGTCGGAGTTTATGGAATCGCACCAATAGCTGTAAATGTGATTCTGACGGGATTTGAAGTTATCGTCGCAATTCTGCAGGCATATATATTTACAATATTAACTTGCGTGTATTTGAACGATGCGATACATTTGCACTAGTTTTATGAAAGAGGAGTTTACTATGTCACCGGAGTCAGCACGTTTTATCAGCGCGGCGATAGCGATTTTTGCGTTGTACGGAATAGGCACCAGCATGGGGAATCTTTTTTCGACCTGGATAAATTCAGTCGCAAGAAATCCAGAAGCCGACGAAAAAATTAAATTCGCCGGAATGTTGGGATTTGCAATTACTGAATCCATTGCTCTCTGCGCCCTCTTGGTCTCAATATTAATTTTATTCAAATAAATTGGTGACAAATTGCCGCAGCTGGATGCATCGACTTTCGCGTCGCAGGTTTTTTGGATCATCCTGGGTTTCTCGCTGGTTTATCTGTTTGTTTCAAAAGTAATTACCCCGCAAATCGAGAAAGTTCTCTCGGATAGAGAGACCCATATGGGAAGATTGCTAAAAGCGGCACGCAAACTAAAAACCGAAGCAGATGCAGTGGAAAACGATGCGACTCTCGCTCTGGAGAGCGCCCAGACCGGCATCGCTGCGGACGAATCGGAGCTTGTGTTGGCTCTGCAGGAACAAAATCTTACCGAAAAAAAGGCGCTCGACGATTTGTTTTTGGAAAAATCCCAAAAAGAACAGGAATCGCTGATGGAATCCTCCCAAAAAGCTTTTTCCGACGTATTGGAAGAAATGGACGGATTGGTTGGCGCAGCCATGAACAGCATCACATGTTCAGTGAGAAAAGAAAATGCTCATAGATCCTAATATCTCAATAGTCGTTTCCTTTCTCGGATTCGTTTGGATCTTTGCAAAAAAGATTTATCCCCAGGTAACCAAAACCTTGGACGACCACATAGAATCCGTAAAAAATAAAATCTATGAGGCGGAGATACTAAAGGATGAAGCCTCTCTCTCTCTTAAAAAAGCGCACGGGAAAAAAAATGATACTGCGGAAATTATAAGGAAAAACAGAGAGGCGTCCCGGGAAAAAATCAGGCGATTGCGTTTGGAAAACGAGCAATATCTGAAATCGCTTCGGGAAAAACTTGAAACATCCATGAAAATTCAGTTGGAAACGGAACTAGCCAGGCAAAAGGATCTTCTCATGGAAAAACTGTCGGAGAAAATAATCGAGAAGCTCTCCGAGCAGCTGAGTTCAAACGACTGCGAAGTCTCCATCAATTTCACGAAGGAAGATCTGCAAAAACTTACGAAATAGAAAAGTTCTGGGATTCTTACGAAAGAAATAATTTCATGGATTGCCACGTCGCTCCGCTCCTCGCAATGACAAAGAGGAACAGGCGGTGGTGTGCAGCGACAAAGATGCTCTCGCAATGACGTGGTGGAGGCGGATATTCCGCCTCCTTCGTCATGCGTAGGACACGGATGCCTGTTACCACCCTCGTCATTGCGAGGAGCGAAGCGACGAAGCAATCCAGCCAAATACTATTCTTACAACGCATTTTCCAAGCGATCTGCGTATAAAACCACTCCGCGAGTAAAAAATTTCAAAAAAGATTGCAAAAATTTACCTTTATTTAACTGTTTTGCTTTATGTTGTTACGTGGGATGGGTTAACACCCTCGCCTTTAGGCGAACACTTTAGTATTATATGTTCATGAATTATAGAAGAGGTAGCCACAGTCTATACGATCTAAAATATCACATA
>JAIRMS010000038.1 GCA_031258475.1 Holosporaceae bacterium | reverse complement strand
GAGACCATACCCTATCTGTTATATCATGTCTCCTGTGCGCCAATTGTTGCATAGCCATTCTCCATACTACAATAACTACGCTATCATATCAGATCCCTCTCCTGACGACAAGCCCTAGAAGGCGCAAATACATGTAGATATTCCAATGCTACCAATCGTTTTTTTTCCCGAAATCAAGTGACGCAAAATGGATTGATTTGTCAAATATATAGTGTAGCTGACAAAACTCAATCAGAATCAGGAAAGAGAAACGTAGTACTTAAGATGGCGTGTATTCCCTCCAGCGGAGAGCGTGAAATTTGCCTCTGGATTACTCTTGACTAGTCCGGGATTCTACGCCTTTAGCAACTGCGATTCTCTGCAATTTATATGTATTCCACGCAACGTGAGGACCATTGAATATTGGGCTTTTTATGGATGTGTCAGCCTGACATCGGTAAGCACGGAACGTGGTAGCCGATTGTTATGGATCGGAGAAGGCGCTTTTAATGAGTGTAGGCCCCTGACTTTTGTGTCGTTTCCTTCACGGTTATGGTGGTTGACGGATGATCATCCTTGTTTTAATGGATGTAAGACTAGGCCGCAGATATTTGTTAGTCCGTAGATAATCGAATTATCCTGGCATCCATTCACAGTGGAGTTACGCCACTTATCATTTCCCAGAATTCGAAGGTCGTCGAGTTTACTGCAGATCGCGCATTTAAGATCCTTACGATTCGGATTCCGGCCATATCCGAATAGGAAAATTTTCATGCTTGGTTTTGGGCTCACTCACTGCAAAGCTAGAATTATTTGGTTCAGCTCCTCCGTTATGAAGTACTTTCTGTTGTCACTCACTGAAATTTCTGCTAGCCTGCAGAGTGCGATGGATAATTTTCCCCGATTTGAGTTTGAACAGCAATTGGTTAGAGGATTGATAAAATCCAGACCAAATCGATTTATCATGAATGTTGAAATAAGCAAAAGGGTTGAAAAATGCCACTGCCCAACCACTGGAAAGGTTGGGAATATCGTTTTTCAAGATATCCCGTGTCTGCTTTCAAAATCTGGCAGCATCAATAGGAAAACTCCATACACAGTGGAGGCTTTTCTGTGGGAATGTGGAGAAAACCGGGATAAATCCTGGATTGGCATCAATCAAACGGCAGTTAACAGGTATGTGGAACATTTTCTCAGGGAAGGATTATTTAACGACGCCGAAGAACCTGTGCTCAGAGAGCAAACGCTGGGCACGTCGCGGCTGGATTTTCGGGTCGGTCGCTGTTATATAGAAGTAAAAATGCCACTGTTCTATCTTTTTTCAAAAACAGAATCGCTAAATAGTCAGGCTCCAACATCTCTGAAACGTTTTATAAAACACGTCGGCGATCTTGGAGACAGTCTGAAAGACAACGATCGCGCAATTCTGCTAACCTGTTTCATGTTTGACGTGCCGAGATTCGTTCCTCCCGCTCCCAGCGAGCGCAACATGGAAGTTCAGAAAATCGTGAAGCAATCCATGGATCGCGGCGTTGAAATATGGCAGCTTAATCTTGCCATTGATCAAAGCGGAGTTGATTTCGTTCGCTGTTTCGATATCTCTTCCACGGTGATTAATTAGTATGGAACCAGAAGATCAGCGGTTGATCCCTCAGTCGTTGAAGAACTTCAGCACCACCTTTATTTCAGATAGCTGGATAAAGACAATCTATTAGCCAACAATCCGACAAAAAATGAGAACGCAATCAAAAAAGCCTTACAAAAATATTTTTTTATTTGACAAAGTTTTTAAAATACTCTATACTAAATTGTGAATTAAAAATAAAAAATAATGAAGAAAACTTTTATAATGATTGCCGTGGCTCTGCAGTTTGTGGCGGAAGCTATGGATCCGGACTCGAATCCTGATTCCGGAGTTGATACATTTATGATAACGGTTGATAACGTTGATTATAGAAAAAGTGCTGAACAACAAGTTGAGTGTATAGCCAGCAGAAATGCTGCATCTTTTTTACCTCGATCTCAGATAGTGGTAGCTGGGCAGCCGTTTTTCGTGAGAAAAGTAGGCGGAAATGCCTTGAGATTTGTAAGCGTAAACGAATCAGTAGCGACGGCGTGCATTCCGCACACAGTGGTAGAATTATGCGACAACTGTTTTAATCTTCATATCGCGCTAACAGCAGTGGCATTTGAAGCAAATTCACAGCTAGATCTAATTGGACGTAGAGTCTTTGCGGCTAGCAGCTTGATGTCCATTTGCATCCCTCGCAGTGTATCGAGCTGCGATGATGAGTGTTTTGACTGGTGCGATCTCCTGAGCAGCGTGGTATTCGAGCGAGATTCCTCCTTGAGAGCGCTGTCCAGGAGCTGCTTTGCGCTCTGCCATCTGAAATTTATATGCATTCCAAACAGTATCACAATACTAGGGCAAAAAAGTTTTGGAGGAGCCTCTCTCAAAGCAGTAGATTTTGAGCCTTGGTCGAGGCTGCGTGTAATCGGAGAACTTGCCTTCAGCTGGTGTTTCTCTCTGAAAACTATATGTATTCCATGCAACGTGGCGGTCATCGGTGATCGAGCTTTTGATGAATGCATCAACCTGACATTGGTAAGCACGGAACGTGGTAGCCAATTGGTGTGGATCGGAGAAAGCACTTTTGCGAACTGTCCTTCTCTGGCCATTGTGCTGGTTCCTGTACAGTTAGGATTGACGGATGACCATCCCTGTTTTTATGGCTGTCCGACTCGGCCAACGATAATCGCATTACCAGGGATTCAACTTTCAACAATCCGAAGGTCGCCGAGTTTACCACAGATCGCGCAGCGGTGAACCGCCGTCTGGAGAGGGGAGAGTAGGGGAGTGGAAACCTGAGGCAGTAAATTCGTCGAGGGTTTCCATCATGCCTCCAATGTCATATCAAAACGAAATTTCAGATATACAAGGACTATTTTGAAAGTGCGCAGTCAGCATTTAGCTTGATTGCCGCAGGCTCGTAGCTGGGAGAGTAACGGATTGCTGCACCCACAATGACGGAAGGGGTAATATTGCAGGATTGCTGCGACGCGGCAATCCAGAAAATGAAAATCGCAATCTGCTAGCCAATAATCTGGTGGAAATGAGAGCGAAACCGGAAAAAGTTCTTGTAAAAAATATTTTTATTTCCATGGGGCCGGGTATAAACCTTACGCTTTAGCGTGAATTGCTTTAGCATCCTAGTAGTTGTAAGCTGAGGCATGAACAATATTCGAGAAAGGTACGCCAAAGGTGCCCACA
>JAIRMS010000031.1 GCA_031258475.1 Holosporaceae bacterium | reverse complement strand
TGCTTCGATCATCCGTTAACCGCTCGGGGACTAGAAATCTTTGAGAGAGACTGGAAAAGTATGCAGTGAAATTTCTTTTCCAGAGACGTTGATGCGCTTTTTTATAAAAAATTACGGCTGCCAAATGAATTCCTACGATTCACAGCGGATAACGGATATTCTGGCGCACGCCGGTCATGAAATTGCCAATTCGTCTGAAGCCGCGAATATCGTTGTGCTAAATACCTGTAGTATAAGAGAAAAAGTTGACGAAAAGATATTTTCTGATCTCGGGCGTATACGAGAGATGAAAAAAGAATATGCAAAAGATTTTATAATTGTAGTTGCCGGTTGTATGGCTCAGACTCGATCGTCAGATATTCTTCGCCGAGCGCCTTACGTGGACGTGATTCTTGGTCCCCACAATATTCATCAGCTCGCCAAAATAATCGACAAAATTGTCAATAGCAAATCATCTGACGTAGTTATGTCCACCGCTGCAAACGTCGGTAGCAAATTTCCCCAGTCGTCCGACATGCTTTTTGAGCGCGGAGTATCAGAATTTATCACGATTCAGGAAGGTTGCAATAATTTCTGTAGCTACTGCATAGTTCCCTATACGCGAGGACGTGAGTTTTCCCGAAGCGTTTTAGATATCAGAACAGAAATAAAAAATCTTGTTTCTCTTGGCGTGAAAGAGATCACTTTATTAGGGCAGAACGTTAACTCTTACGAAGGAGTTGGGCTAGATGGAAAGCGTTGTAGTTTTTCTCGCTTACTTTTCGAATTAGCCAATATTAGCGGACTAAAACGACTGTGCTATATGACGTCTAATCCTAAAGACGTAAACTTAGATATAGCTATTGCGCATAAAGAAATCAAAATTTTGACGCCATCGTTGCACTTACCGGTTCAATCGGGATCAGATTCTGTGCTCAAAAGAATGAATCGTCGATACACTACGGACGAATATGCGCGTCGTGTGGAAATGTTGCGAGCGCATCGTCCCGATCTTGCTCTTTCTTCGGATTTCATCGTTGGGTTTCCCGGAGAATCCGACGCTGACTTTCAGCAAACGTTGGAATTAGTGAAAAATATCGGCTATGCGCAGGCCTATTCTTTTAAATATAGTCCACGGAAAGGCACGGCCGCCGCTCAAATGGATAATCAAATTCCTGAGAACGTTAAATCCGAAAGATTGCGGACTCTCCAAAACTTATTGGACAATCAGCAATCGAGATTCAATCAAAATTTCATCGGACAACATGTAAACGTATTGTTCACAAAAAAAGGAAAACACGAAAAGCAACTGACGGGACGCAGCGAATACTCGCAGTCGGTATCTGTTGCGACCGGTGTAGCGATGGGCACTATCGCTAAAGTGAAGATTACGGAAGTTGCTTCTCACAGTTTAATCGGCGTGGTTGTTCCATGAATTTGGAAATTTCCATTACATATGATTCCTGGAATGAAGAAAAAGTTCGACCCATTGCGATGGAATGCGCAAAAACGGTATTTACCACAGTAGGATTGAACAAAAATAACGTAGAAATATGTCTTTTATTCACAAACGACGAAGAGGTTTGTGTTCTTAATAAAACATATAGAGGTATAGATAAACCCACCAATGTACTTTCATTTCCAATGGAATCTCCGCTGGAGGGTAACGATTATTATATACTGGGAAGTATTGCTTTGGCGTTCGAAACTACCAAGCGAGAATCACTGGAACAAAAAAAATCATTTCATGATCATTTAAAGCATTTGATTGTGCACAGTCTCTTACATCTGCTTAGATACGATCACGCCAATGAAAATGAAGCTGAGCAAATGGAAATGCTGGAGGTTGATATTTTAAAAAAAATGAATGTAAAAAATCCGTATGGAGAAAGTTATTATGATATTGAAAATTAAGAATTATTTGTCAAAGTTGTTCAAAAGGGACAACGATCTTCCACTCATAGATAGGCTGGAAGATTTGATCGAATCCGATTCGGAAGCGAATAACGGAGCAAATGGAGACGACGCTAGCGAAATAGCTCTCGTCTCAAATGTTCTTGGGCTGAAAGATCTAACGGCGGAAGATATAATGGTTCCGCGAGCGGATATTGTCGCCGCAAAAATGGATACGACGTTGGATGAATTTATGGAAATTTTTTCTAAAAAGAGTTTTTCACAAATTCCCATCTATAAAGATACGTTGGATAATATTGTTGGGATAGTTCGAGTTCGCGATTTCCTGCCCTATATCAACGATCCAAAGTCGTTTGATATAGAATCTCTTTTAAAGGACGTCATATATGTCGTTCCCAGCATTCAATTACTTGAATTGTTGGTGGAAATTCGAGCATCTGTTAATCACATGGCGCTGGTGGTGGATGAATTTGGTGGTATTGACGGGCTCGTAACGCTGCACGATGTGGTGTCCGAGGTCGTTGGGGAAATTCAACAAAATCAGAATATTTTCCCACAGATAATTACCAAACAGGACGGTTCCTTAATCGCCGACGCTCGAACGCCTATCAGCAAGTGCGAAAATTTGTTGCGCATGGAGTTGTTAAAACCGCTGATGAAAGAAAACAACGAGGAGCCGCGAATAGAGTCTCTGGGAGGACTTACCATGCTTCTTGCCGAAAGAATGCCGACTAGCGGCGAGACGCTCCTTCATCCATCCGGCGTCGAGTTCGATATTCTTGAAGCTGATCTGCGCCGTGTGAAAAGAATACTTATACGAAAACCGCCGGAGATTCCGCCACACGACTAGCTGTATGATCACTGTGTAGTGTTGGATTTGTGTTAGGTACTGTTATCTATTGAGCGAGAATGCGTTGCCGTGGAGAGGCTGTCCCCGAGAGTATGGTCCATGGCACACCATCTATACAAGATTCAAAAGATGGAGTGAAAACGGATTATTTTGGAAAATTCTGACTATATTGAAGCAGAAAAAATGTCTAGAATTTC
>JAIRMS010000035.1 GCA_031258475.1 Holosporaceae bacterium | reverse complement strand
TGTGTAGGCACCTTTGGCGTATCTTTCTCGAGTATTGTTCATGCCTCAGCTTACAACTACTAGAATGCTAAAGCAATTCACGCTAAAGCGTAAGGTTTATACCCGGCCCCATGGAAATTAATCTGTAATAAATTGGTTTCTTGAAGTTTTGCGAAAATATGTACATCAGGCGGAGTTGCTTGCCAAAATCAAAGGAATGATTGTAGCCCAGAGCGTTGATAGCCAGTCCTTCCGAGGCGCTCATGATGCGCGTGGAGTCCATGAGAACGAAGTTTTCTGAGTGGGCGTTTCTGGGTAAAAGCGTTTGCATCCATTGAAGAACGAGTCCTCGATTTTCTCCGATATTTTTCAGAAGACTGGTGATAACTTTGTCTGAAAGAAGGTTGGTGTTTCCCCAAAATTCTGAGCAAAAATCGTGGGAATGGTAGTAACCCAGGCGTTTTATCGGCCCATCGCATCATCGCAAAAACGAGTAGTTTGTTGGCGGTATCCTTTCCAAAAATGCTCTGCAGCGAGGTGATCTCTTCGGACAACAATGTTTCGAACATGGCGTAAAGACCGTATGTTTTTATGTCGACATTGGGAAGCTCTTTGCTTTCTTCTCGGAGTTTGTTTTTGGATGATGGAATAAAGCCCTCTTCTTCCGTGATTTTTCCCAGCAAACGCGTCGATTTCGTTACGGAACGTTTTTTCTTGGGATCATAGCGATAGTGAACTTCGTACTTGTAATACAATCCTTTAATACATTTTATGGTTGTCTGTGGTTCTTTAAAGCGCAAAACTCAATCTGGTAAACTCATAATTCTCTCCCTAATTTTATCTCTATATGCCTACTAATTATACCGCCTATTAAAATGTAACACAACTACTCTTATATCAAGAAACATCGAAAATTATCTGCTCTTTCCCATAGACTGCATAAATTTATGCGGAGTTGGGGGTTAAGAAGGAAGACGAGGAGTTTTCCTGAAGTCTGGCTCGGGCGAACTTCAGGGAATCTACACGTCCTTTCTCAAAATCTTTAGTTCAATCCTACTTTCGCAGAAGGTCTAATGATGCGCACTACTCGTCGCTTCGCCTCCGTCGTTCTGGCTCAGACGCGCAGCATTCAGACGCGCAGCATTTGGCCAAGTAGGGAGCAATTTCATCCTCCACACAGTACGGAATCGCACGCCTACATTACCTTTACTATGGATTCCGTGGTTTTCTTAGCGTCTCCGAGCAGCATCATGGTGTTGGAAGCGTAGAAGAGATCGTTGTCGACTCCGGCATATCCGGCTCCCATGGATCTCTTGAGGAACAGAATCACTTTTGCCTTTTCA
Organism: Holosporaceae bacterium; assembly: GCA_031258475.1. Classification (GTDB taxonomy): domain Bacteria; phylum Pseudomonadota; class Alphaproteobacteria; order UBA3830; family UBA3830; genus JAIRMQ01. The sequence goes on along the minus strand of JAIRMS010000035.1, from coordinate 22,725 downwards.
ACTTCCAGAATTGGCATGCCGTAAATTTGGCAAGACGCGTCTTTTTTGGCGGCCGGATTGGTAACGTCGTTTGCTCCAACGACGTAGGCCACGTCGCAGGAAGAAAAATCTCGATTAATTTCGTCCAGTTCAAAAACATCTTCGTAGGGAACGTTGGCCTCCGCCAGAAGAACGTTCATATGCCCGGGCATGCGTCCAGCCACCGGATGAATGGCATATTTCACGCTGATTCCCTCTTTTTTCAGAATATCTCCCATCTCTTTTAGGGCGTGCTGAGCCTGGGAGGTCGCCATGCCGTATCCCGGCACGATGATGACGGAGCTGGCATTTTTCAGAATGAAAGCCGCGTCTTCCGGCGCTCCCAGTTTAAACGGTTTGGATTGTGATGTTTTGGTTTCGTCGAAAACTTCCTGTTCCGACGGAAAGATCACGTCCCTCAGAGACCTATTCATCCCTTTGCACATAATATAACTTAGAATCGCACCGCTGGCTCCAACCAGCGCGCCGGTGATAATCAGGAGATCGTTGTGCAGCGTGAATCCTATTCCCGAAGCCGCCCAGCCGGAATAGGAATTCAGCATCGACACCACAACCGGCATGTCCGCTCCACCAATCGGCATAATCATGGATGCTCCCAAAATGAAAGCGCAGCCGGTTGATAGAAAGAACGCCACCGCATTTTTTGTCAGCATAAAATATATCAGCGAGCAAAACATGGACGACGCAAAAAAAATGTTCAGTTTCAAGGGAACTCCATGCTCTTTATAGGATCCGTGTAATTTCAAAAACGCGACCATGGATCCGCTGAAGGTTATCGCTCCTATGATTGATCCAAGAGTCATTTCCAGAAGGCTAAACGTGTTCATACCAGTTGACGAAGCCATTCCAAATAAATCTGGAGCAAAATATATGGAAAAAGCAATTAAAACGGCCGCCAATCCCACCAAACTGTGAAAGCCTGCTATCATCTGCGGAAGATTCGTCATGGAAACGGTCTGGGCGATGGAAATTCCGATTATTCCGCCTATGAATACGGCAGACAGAACGAAACAAACATCAAAATTGCCTATATCCAAATAGGCGGAGACGCAGGCAATGGTCATTCCGCAGATACCGCAAATATTTCCGTGGCGTGCGCTTTCCGCCGAAGATAATCCCTTCAAAGCGAAAATAAAACAAACCGCTGCCGTCAGATAAAGTATGCTTGCCATGGGCCGCCTATTTTTTATGGAACATATTTAACATTCTGCGCGTAACCGCAAAACCACCGAAAATATTTATCGCCATTAGAAGGATCGCAATGAATCCGAAAATTCTAGAATAGGCACAGATATTCTGAGCCGCTGCTGAAATCGCTCCAACTACGATGACGCTAGAAATTGCGTTCGTAACCGACATTAGAGGAGCGTGGAGAGCCGGAGTCACTTTCCAAACGACGTAATACCCAACGAAACAGGCAAGAATAAAAACAGTTAGTTCATGAACATTATTCACGTTGAACGTCCTCAAATAAAGCTAGAAAATTCTACGGCGAAGTATATCAAAAAATATTAATGATTTAAAAGATTGCTCTTCATCTTCGACCTTGGCGTGTTTACGTGGATTGGCAACCGAAGGCCTGGAGATTTCCATCAACAAAGTCGACATAAATCAATCTTACTTGCCGCTATCCATCTTCAGCGCGGCGAGAAATGTTCCATGGGGAATTTTGACGTTGCCGATTTCTCGCATTTTTTTCTTGCCTTCTTTTTGTTTTTCAAGGAGTTTGCGTTTACGCGTGACATCTCCACCGTAGCACTTGGCGGTCACATCTTTGCGAAATGCAGCTATCGTTTCGCGGGCGATTACCTTGCCGCCGATTACGGCCTGTATCGGAACTTTGAACATATGTTTTGGGATAAGATCCTTCAGCTTTTCGCATAGTTTGCGTCCCCGATATTCTGCATTATCGCGATGAACAATCATCGCAAGAGCGTCCACCTGCTCCCCATTGATCAGAATGGACATTTTTACCAAATCCTCCTGTTTATAGCAGTGGAGAGAATAGTCAAAACTGGCATATCCTTTGCTTATGGATTTTAGGCGATCATAGAAGTCATAGATCACCTCATTGAGTGGCAATTGATATTCGACCAAAACTCTGGATCCGATATAGGTTAATTCCGACTGAATTCCTCGTTTTTCTTCACATAGCGCCAAAATATTTCCCAAATATTCATCGGGAACTATAATCTTTGCGATGATCCATGGCTCCTCCATGCAAGATACGGTACTTTGGTTCGGCATATCTGCCGGATTGTGCATTTCAAGAACGTTTCCGTTATTGAGATGCACCTTGTAAACGACGCTCGGTGCGGTGGTAACTAAATTGAGGTTATACTCCCGCTCAAGTCTCTCTTCGATTACCTCCAAATGAAGCAATCCAAGAAAGCCGCAGCGGAATCCAAATCCAAGAGCCTGCGATGTTTCCGGCTCGTAGGAAAAACTCGCGTCGTTCAGTTGCAATTTTATGAGACAATCCTTTAGTTTGCCGTAATCCACCGTGTCGACCGGAAACATACTGCAAAAAACGACCGGAACGCAGGGTTTGAATCCAGGCAAAGGCTCCGAAGCCGGGTTGTTTTCCTGGGTTATAGTATCTCCGACGCAGGCGTCGCCAACACTTTTTATACCGGCGATAATGTAACCTATTTCCCCCGTTTTTAATTCCGAAATTTCCGTTGGTTTTGGCTTGAAAATACCGACTTTCTCAATGGAATATGTCGTGCGTGCCGCCATTAGTCTTACCTTCATGCCAGGCTTTATGTATCCGTCCTTTACTCGAACCAGAGTCACGACTCCCATATACGGATCATACCAACTGTCTATCAGCAATGCTTTCAGAGGATTGTTTTCGTCTCCCATTGGAGTCGGCAATTTTTTTACAAGAGCTTCCAGCACGTCTTCTATTCCTGTTCCGAGTTTTGCGGACACCTGAACCGCGTCTGCACAATCAAGACCGATTACGTCCTCTATCTGCTGGCTAACTTTTGCAATGTCCGCCGCCGGAAGATCTATTTTATTTAGAAGGACTATGATTTCATGATCGTGTTCCAGTGCCTGATATACATTTGCCAGGGTTTGGGCTTCGACTCCCTGAGTCGCATCCACCACGAGAATCGATCCTTCGCAGGCAGCGAGCGCGCGACTGACCTCGTAGGCGAAATCCACGTGCCCGGGAGTATCCATGAGATTTAATTGATAGGTATTTCCGTCCTTTGCTTTGTAATTCAGACGCACAGTTTGGGCTTTGATGGTAATGCCACGTTCTCTTTCAATGTCCATGGAATCGAGCATCTGGTCCCGGAATTCACGCGCATCCACAGCCCCGCAGAACTGCATCAATCTGTCTGCAAGCGTAGATTTTCCATGATCTATGTGAGCGATTATCGCAAAATTACGGATTAAATTCATTTTTTTCGCAATTCTCCGCCGGCGCTCTCGACACATTTTACTATTTTTTCCGAAATGGCCTGAGCCTCTTCTTCGACCAATGTCCTAGTTATCGCGTCAAGCGTAACGGCGATACCTATGGATTTTTGAGTAATATTTAAATCGAAACAATCGAATACCGAGACTTTAGTTATTATTGGATCCAATTGATAAATGGCGCTGACCACGTTTCCCACAGACGATTTGGACGGAAAAAGAAACGCAAAATCCCTACTGATTTTCGGAAATATTTTTCCGCTGAACGAAGGAATCCTGGCTTTCAGCAAAAACAATTGATCCGCAAGCACTTCAAAACAGACTATGTTTTCCTGAGTATCGAATATTTTTCCTATTTTCGGATGTAGCTCTCCGAAATACCCGATTTTCTTCTTTCCGAATAATATGGTGCCGCTTCTGGAAGGATGATAATAGGACGGAGCCGAACTGGCGGTTGTAATATTTCGGTCATCAATTTTGCACTGGTTCAGTATTGCGAATATGTCGCCTTTAACGTCGAACACATCAGCTGGACGTTTTTTCTCCAGCCAATTCCGATCACAAATATTTCCCAACCGAATTCCGGATATATGATATTCCTGCTCGCACGAATCATGGAAAACATTTCCACATTCAAAGACGCCAATATTGGCCTGGCCATAATTTCTTGATGTTATCGCATTTTGCAGCAGAGTTGGAATTAGCGATGGTCTCATGGTGCGCATATCTACACTAATCGGATTTATCAGATTAATAACCTTATTATTCTCCACAAAAGCTTCGGCATAATCCTGTTTAGTAAACGAGTAGGTGATTAATTCGGAAAGTCCTCTGGCAGCCAGTAATTTCTTTATACCAATGATTTGACTTTTTCTCTGAAGGATTTTATCTCCTCCAACAAATGCAGTGTCGATACTTTTCAAAGGAATATTGTCGTATCCCCTTATGCGAAGGATTTCCTCGACCAAATCCTCTTCTATGTTTAGGTCGGAACGCCAACCTGGAACTGAAAAAGTCGACTCCTCTTCCCCAGACCTAATTTCCTTCAGGCCCAATTTTTTTATAATAAGCTTCGAGGCGTTCCAACCCATGGAGCAACCACTCATACTGTCCAGTTTTGTTTTTCTAAGAGTTATTTGCGGATTATCCTGAGATTGCTCTCCGATTACGAAGATTTCGCTGGCTTCTCCGCCGCAGTTATCCAGTATTAATTTTGTAATTCCGTTTAACCCAACGACACAGGAATCTTTGTCTATGCCTCTTTCGAATCTTGTGCGAGAATCGCTTGTAAGATTCAGTAGAGTGCCAGTTTTTGAGATGGAAATCGGATCGAACAGAGCCGATTCTATCAAAATATCCGTCGTGTTTTCGTCGCAGGCCGTCTTTTTTCCGCCCATAATTCCAAGAAGACACAACGGTGACTCGTTATCTGCCAGCACCAGCATATCTGGAAATAGCCTATGTTCGTTGCCCTTAATATCAACGAACGTTTCTTTGGTTTTAGTAAAGCGAACCTCGAGATCTCCTTTTATTTTTCCCAAATCGTAGATATGAGTCGGCCTTCCGTTGTCAACCATCCAAAAATTCGATAGATCTACGATCGGAGATATTTGATTCATTCCGGCGGATTCCAGCGCCGACAACAACCAACCTGGACTTTTTCCGTTTTTTACTCCGCGAATTACGCGGAAAGCTATCATCGGAGCGTAGAGGCTGCATGACTCGACGTTTTTGTATTTTACATTCACAGGAAATGGAAACGACGGCTTGCAAACATTTTCCCCGAGATTTAAAAGCTCTCCTGCTCCGGCTGCGGCCAAATCTCTGGCAATTCCTTTAATGGAAAAACAATCCCCCCGATTTGGTGTAATGGAAATGTCAAGAAGCCCGCCGCCGTATCTTAGAACATCTCCAACCGAAGTTGAGAGAAGTGTATTAGGATCGATCTCCATAATACCGTCTTCAACGGACGATAGCCCCAACTCGTCGCGGGAGCACATCATGCCTTCGCTTGCAATTCCCCGAATGGTGCTCTTCTTTAGAGTTTCTCCGGATTTTGGAATAACCGCACCGGGAAGAGCCAAAATTGTTTTCAATCCTGCGCGAGCGTTCGCCGCTCCGCAGACGATGTTGTATTCTTTACCGTCGCAGTCTTCCACCAGACAAATCTGCAGACGATCGGAATTCGGATGTTTTTTCGCGTCTTTTATCCGCGCCAATTTAAAATTTTTAAATACGACCGCAGGATCCTGCACACTTTCCACTTCCAGCCCTATGGAAGTCAACCTGTCGGCTATCTCATAAATACCCAGATCTGTAGATAGATGATGCTTTAGCCAATTAAATGAAAAACGCATTTAAACCCCCATCAGTTAGCTGAAAAACCAAAACTATTTATCCAGCGCTCGTTCGATTCAAAATATCCCCTTAGATCCAAAACGCCGTACTTGAGAGAGGTCAGTCTCTCAAGGCCAAAACCAAACGCCACTCCCTGATATTGTTTGGTGTCCACATTTCCGCTTTTCAGAACGTTTGGATGAATGGTCCCGCAGCCACATATCTCCAGCCATTTATCACCCGATCCAAAGATCATTTTCCCATTTTTTATTTCGTAATTTATATCGACTTCCGCCGACGGTTCGGTGAAAGGGAAAAAACTTGGTCTGAATCTCATTTGAAGCTCTTTCACTTCAAAAAATTTCTTTAGAAAATCCAGAAGTATCCATTTCAAATGAGAAAATCCGACGCTTTTGTCTATCATGATCCCCTCAATTTGATGGAACATCGGCGTGTGAGTGGCGTCGTAGTCGCTTCTGTAAACCTTTCCCAGGGAAAAAAACCTGAGTGGAGGCTTGTTCGCCAACATTGCATGGATTTGAACCGGAGAGGTATGAGTACGCAGCAATCTTCTGCCTTCGTCGTCAGCAAGTTTATGCACGTAAAACGTATCATGCATAGTTCTTGCCGGATGATAATCAGAAACATTCAGAGCCGTAAAATTAAAATATTCGCTCTCAATTTCTGGTCCGTCCGCAAATTCAAATCCATGGGACGATAGAATGCGAACGACCTCCTCTTCCACTTTCGTCAGAGGATGTATTTTCCCTGAGCAATCTGGCCGAGGAGGCATGGATACATCGATAAACTCCGATGCCAGTTTTCTGTTCAATTCCCTCGTTTCAAGCTCGTTAAATTTTGCGCTGAGCCTGTCGAGAATGTTATTTTTTACCAAATTTATTTCGGAACCGCGTTTGCGCTTTTGTTCGTCGTTCAGATCGCGCAATTCAGCCACAATCTTTGTGAACTCACCATTTTTCCCAAAGATTACGTTTCTGAGCGCGTCGAGTTTCTTAAGATCACCACAATTTGCAATCTCCAGCAAACAGCTGGACTCCAACTTTTTTAACTCAGACATTCACACCCCTTCTATCAAGTCTGCCGACCGAGTATAACAAAAAAATTAACTATTTAAATGGCGTTTGATGTGAAGACTCGTAGATTGTGGATTTGCAGTGAGAAGGCGGAAAAATAAGGGTTTTGGAAATGGACGACCTCTATATCTATGTTAAAAAAATCGAATAGAATCAGAATGAAGACTGTTTGAAAGAAGACCAAGCATATGGCAAAGTCTTCCAATTCAAACGATTGCAGTATTCTTTCAATTTTACTCCACTAGGAACCGCGCTTTATTGGGCGACTATCAATAAATTTTATATGCCACTCTCTAGGACTAACTCGCCTTATACTCCCTTTACTGGATACAACCACAAAAAAACTGTGTGCCAAAAACCAACGAAGCTGTCCATTCGATACGAAAAGCGCTGGCGCTGCTCGTTTTAGTTGAAAGCAAATACGAGTGTCCTCTGGATTTTCCAGAACCTCGACATTGTTATAATCAATGTTTTCCAGCAAAAGTGGTATTGTACCAAGCTGATTTTGCGTGGTAGTATAGAATCGTGCTGTATAAAAGGTGTTTCCGTGCGTTTCGTAATGGAGGTTTATTAGCTCTTCTTCCGTGTAGGAAAAAAGTGGGCACAGGGCAATGTCCACCTGTGACACCGAACAAGTCCAATGGGGATGTTTTGCAAGAATAAGCTCATTTATATGCTGCGCAAACGTTCCCAAGATGGCTGCACTGTCTCGTTGCTTTATTGTTTTATCAAACCAACTTCTGCAGATTGTATTACCAAAACTCTGACGAATGATTACTGAGATCTGGTCAAGCCATGAACGATACGTGTCGCTCGTATTTCTTTCGTCGTCTTCTGACGAGGAATCAACTCCCATCACATCATTAAAAAGAGAATCGAGGGATAACGCTGGCTGAAAATCAACTCTCTCCTCTATTGGTACAGTCCCACAATACAAATCCGGGGGAGTAGCAGTAAAACTGCTCCAATCATCACAATCCATACATCCTGCATCTCCAGACAAAACAAAGCCCATCAATGTCGCCATGGTTAACCTATTCTTTTTTTCAAACATTTTTGATCCTTTCGCTATAATTGTTATATTCGAAGCATAATCAATTTTTCCCAAAAAGTAAATAGAAAAATTTCCATAGAGGGGGGATATATTTTTGTATCAGTGTAAGAAGCAAGTTCTGTAACCGAGTACAGATAGGAAGAAATAACAGTAAGAAATACGGAGAAGAAGAGAAAAGAACGGCGCTGGAATTGTACCTAGAAGGCTGTGGATTCAGAATCTAGCACTCTCATATAATTCTTCTGTAGCTCAGAGCTTCAGAGACGTGATGGGATTCTATGCCGCTGGATTCTTCTATGTCCGCCAGGGTCCTGGCCAGCTTCAGCACTCTGTAATATCCCCGCGCCGAGATTTTAGCCTTATCCACGCATTTATATAGAATTTCCTTCGCAGAATTCGCCAGATGGTGCTCCAATTCGTGCCCATTGGCCTCGGAATTGGTCATGAAAGAAAGCTCCCTATAGCGATGAAATTGAATTTCTCTGGCTCTTATAACTCGTTCCCGAATGGAAGACGATTTTTCGATATCCTCTTTGTTTTGAACAAAATCGGAAATCTTTACGTCGGGAACATCGACGAATATATCGATCCTATCCAGCAGAGGCCCGGATATTTTTGCCAGGTAGCTTTTTCCGCACTTTGGCGCAAGACTACACTCCCTCTCGACGTTGCCCAGGTAACCGCAACGACAGGGGTTCATCGCCGCTATCAATTGAATTCTAGCCGGATATGTCACATGATTGCTGGCGCGGGCGATGGTGATTTTTCCCGTTTCCAGAGGCTGTCTCAAGGATTCCAACGTCTGCCTGGAAAATTCCGGTAGTTCGTCCAGGAATAGAATTCCGCGATGGGCCAGGGAAATTTCTCCCGGTTTCGCATTGGTTCCGCCACCCACCAGAGCGGCCAATGACGCCGAATGATGCGGAGCGCGATAGGGTCTCTCCGTAATTAATCCAACTTCGGTCGTTTGCCCGGCAAGGCTATGAATCATGGTTATTTCAAGAGCTTCTTCGGGCGTTACCGGAGGAAGAATACTTGGGATCCTCGAAGCCAGTAGTGACTTCCCAACGCCCGGAGGTCCCTGCATCAGCATATTATGAGCGCCCGCGGCGGCTATTTCCATCGCTCGTTTGGCTATCATTTGTCCTTTTATATCGCTGAAACAACCGAAATTTGTCGGCTTTACGGTTCTATCCGAATGCGTCGCTCTAACGGTCGGAAGAATCTGCTCCCCTTTGAAATGATTAACGAGGGAAAGTAGACTTTTGGGGGCCAGTATCGCGTTTTCCCCGGCCCAAACGGCCTCCTGGGCGCATTCTTCCGGACATATGAGAGTTCTATTGTTCGATTTGGCGCAGATTGCAGCTGGCAAAACGCCTGGAACTTTCGCCACTATTCCGCTGAGAGAAAGTTCTCCGACCGCCAGAACGTTGGCGATATCCTCCTGCTGGACAATTCCCATCGCAGCTAAGAGGGCCAGAGATATTGGGAGATCGTAGTGGCTTCCTTCCTTCTGAATATCAGCAGGCGCCAGGTTCACCGTAATTCGCTTAGCCGGAAGGGAAATTCCCATGGAAAAAAGGGAGGCCCGGATTCTCTCGCGAGATTCGGCCACGGTTTTATCCGGCAGTCCAACGATCGTAAACACCGGAATTCCGTTAAGCATTTGAATTTGAACTTCTATTTCAACCGTAGAAATTCCAATAAAAGAAACAGTTTTTACAGTGGCCTGCACTAATTTGTTCCGTTTTTATTATTCAATTTTATGTATGCGACGACCTTTTCCACACCTGAGGTTGTTCTTGCTATATTTAGAACCACATCCCTTTCATATTTAGACTGGGCCGTTCCGCAAATGTAGATAATTCCCTTTACCGTTGTGATATCGTAGTTGAGAGAAGAGACGTTACCGTCGAAAAGCAGGGAGGATTTTACGCGGGAGGTTATGCTGGAATCCAGGGCGAGATCAGATGCGCTCGGAGCTTTTTGTACCCGTATTTCATCGAAAACTTCCTTGGAACCATCTACGCCCCTTACTATCTGCATCGCCTTATCTCGTTGAGATTCGTCGTCCACATATCCGATGACCACCACCATCCCGTGCTTAACCGACAGCTCTATTTTGTCGAAAAGATCCCTATCATTGCTGAAAAGAACACGATTTATTTTTGTTTGGAGCTCTGTATCGGAAATACTGCCGGAAATTCCATTTTGATTACGAACGGACGTGGCTCCGACGGCGGCGGTTCCTCCAAAGGCCAAAGTTACGGGATCGCACGCTCCACAAAACAACAGAGACGCCAACGCAAAAACATAATTTTTTTTCATATTTAATACACTTTCTCGCAATAATTCATTCTAACACCTTTATTTATCCAACGCCAGGCGTTAATCGGGAGAGAAGAGTGGTTCCCTATGGTCCTATAATTCGCAGATGGCCACAGAATTGCCGGAAATATTGTTTAAAACGACGATGTTATCTCCTTTGGCCGCAAATTTATGGTACATAGCTATGGTCTTCGCAGTTTTATACATATGCTCGATTTCAAACTCTTTTTTGGCTATCACGGAATAGACACCGCCACACAATCCACATTTGCTGGCCAAACCGAACGAATCGGAAACAAAAACTATCGGAACCCTAGGGCGCATTCTGGAACATCTTGATACCGCTTCAAAGGAATTTGAAAATAATACTATTGCGCTGGCGCAGGAGTACTCAGCGGCGTTTTTGGCGGCCATACAGATTGCGTCGAGTGTCGTTCTGTGTGGCAAACGAATCTCGTCTTCTACGTATTTTACTCTCAGCGGATCCGATTCGGTTTTTTCTATGATTTTATCCATCATTTCCACCGCTTCAAATGGATACTGTCCAACCGCAGACTCCGCCGACAACATGATGGCGTCGACTCCTTGATAAACTGCATTGGCAACGTCCGATACCTCCGCCCTTGTCGGAGTTGGGGAGACAATCATAGATTCGAGCATCTGCGTTGCAACTATCACCGGTCGCCCAAGTCTCTGACATGCCCCTATGGCGCGTTTTTGAATACTTGGAACGTTTTCCTGGCCTACCTCAACTCCCAAATCGCCGCGGGCAATCATGATGGCGTCGGACGCATTGATTATTGGCTCAAGAGCCTTGATTGCCTGCGGTTTTTCCAGTTTTGATATAACTCCGGCCCGTCCATTTATTATGTTTTTGGCTTTTTCTACGTCTTCAACGCTTTGCACAAACGATAAAACTATCCAATCCGCCCCAAGTTCCAGCGCAAACTCCAAATCTGCCAAATCTTTCTTCGTTAGATTGGAGATGGGCAACTTCAGGTTTGGGATATTTATTCCCTTTTTGTTGGATAACTGTCCGCCGATCAGTACCCGGGTTTCTATACAATTTTCCTCCCGGGATACGACTTCGAATTTCAGCTTTCCATCATCCAAAAGCAATATGGTGCCGGCCTGTATCTCTCCAAGAATTTCCGGATGAGGAAAATATACTCTGGACAAATTTCCTGGAGTGGAATCTGCATCAAACCTAAAAACGTCTCCCTCTTTAAGGGTAATCTTATCATCCCTGAAAGTTCCTATCCTCAGCTTTGGTCCCTGTAAATCTGCGAGAATCGTTGGGAAAATGTGGTGCTTCCGACCAATTGATCGAATAATCTCAAAAATTTTGGCATGATCTTCGTGGGAACCGTGGGAAAAATTCAACCTGAATACGTCGACTCCCTTCAGGTACAGTTTTCCCAAATTTTCTGGGCTGCCCGTAGACGGACCAATGGTCGCTATTATCTTTCCATTGCGATTTCGCCTCATGTCATTTTCACTCAGTATAGATTAGGAGTAGCTTATAATTTATTTTATATGAAGTCAAGAATGCGTTATCTGATAAAGAGATCAAGGACCGACAGAGGCCAGCATTTTTTTCTGGACTTTTGGGATTTTTGCTGCTATAAGGTGCACTGTTTTATTTTTTCATGGAGATTTTAGTGGCTTTAAAGATTCGTTTGGCTCGCGGCGGAGCAAAAAAGCATCCGTTTTACAGAATGGTGGTGACTGATTCCAGGAACTCTAGGGATGGAGCGTTTCTCGAAAGGGTCGGTTCCTATGATCCATTTCTGGCCCATGAAAATCCGAACCGCATCGTTGCAAATGCAGACAGAATAAAATATTGGACATCGGTCGGTGCCAAGTTATCCGACAGGGTGACGGTATTGCTGAGCAAGCTCGGGCTGTGCGAAAAGCCTGTTATTTGCGAAACTCCACAAAAGTCTGCCCCGAAGAAGAAAGCCATGGAAAGACTGAAGGCTAAACAACAGACCGAAGCCACTACTCCCGCCGAATAGAAAAAGGCATGATAGAAATTCTGCGCGTTGCCGGAGCCTTTGGAACACGCGGGGCGTTGCGTGTGGTTACCCTCTCTCATAATCTAAGTCACTATAAAAAGGTATACGACGGGCAGGAGAACGCTTTCTCATTCTGTATTATAAGGTTTCTCGGCGGAAATAAATTGGCAATTTCCATCGAAAATATAAACGATCGAAATGCTGCAGAATCTCTCAAAGGCAAAATTTTCTATGTAAAAAAATCCGACCTGCCACAAATCAGAAAAAACGAAGTTTATTTTTGCGATCTAATAGGCAGAGAAGTCCGGGTCATGGATTCGGATATTGTGTGCAAAATAACCGATGTTAAAAACTATGGGGCCGGCGATCTTATCGAAGTTTCCCATGGAAACGAGACGTTTTTGGTTCCATATACGCAGGAAAATTTCCCGGATTCCGATGATCAAATCATCATGACCTTGGACGCCTTCAACGGATTTAAAGACTAATGTGGCAGGCAAACGTCTTCAGCATATTTCCCGACGCGTTTCCCGGAAATTTGGGCGTTTCTGTCGTGAAAAAAGCCCAGGATCAGAAAAAATGGAGTCTGAATCTGATAGATTTGAAAAAATTTCCCGCAAAATGCGATCGCATCGATTCGATTCCCCATGGGGGCGGCGCTGGCATGATTCTTTCTCCGGTCACATTTGAGATGGCGTTCAGCACCCTTTCCGAAAACGAAAAAAGCTGGAAAAAGATCTACTTTTCCCCACGCGGTAGACAGATGAAGCAATCCGACCTGTGCGAACTCAGCGGTCTGCCCGGCGTTACCATGCTCTGTGGCAGATATGAAGGGGTGGATCAGAGAATCATAGATTTCTACGAGATGGAGGAAATTTCCATCGGAGATTTTGTTTTGCTGGGCGGAGAAGCCGCCGCAATGGCGATTATTGAAGGGTGCGTGCGTCTTCTGCCCGGAGTAATTGGAAATGACGCGTCGATCGGGGATGATTCCTTCCAAAATCATCTGTTGGAATATGATCAGTATACCAAACCCGCCGTTTTCAACGGACTGCCGGTTCCTGAGGTTCTTCTATCCGGAAATCACCGAAATATTTCCGAATTTAGAATGAATCAATCCAAGAAGCTTACGTCAGAAAGACGGCCGGACATGTGGGCGGCTTATATCGACAAATTTTTAAAACTTTTTTGATTTTTCAACTAAGCGAAGCGACGAAGCAGTCCAGGATAGGAGAGCGTCTTCCTCAGGAGGTTGGATCATAGGTCGGCATGGGCATCGCGAGCGCAGGGGACTCTGGATGATACATACCCAATGCGGACAGCCAGTTCAGTACAAGAGGAATAAGCAGCATCTGAGCAGATAGCCTGGAGCGGTTGCTATAGCTGCCGCAATCACAATGTATTTTACCCCCCGACGAAGCCGGATGAATAAAGTTTTAGAGCCGTATGCCTCTGTTTTTCAGCGATTGTGATCCTCTCCAAGAAATTACAACTGCAGGATGCGTGCTCCACGATCGGAGAGGACCCATTATTTCGTATTTTGTGTGTTTTAGCAATAATAAAACTGCAAAAGTTAATTTTTCCTTAGAAAACTATTGATTAGGGGAAATGTGTGTGCTAGCCTGACTTTGGTGGTTGTGGTTTTTGTGATTGTAAGAGAGGTCGAGCGATGCTGGAAAGATGATGAAGGCGGTAGCGGAGAACTCGGTCAATGCCTTCTGGTTTCATCAATTTTCCCGATGATTTTATTTCGCTGTCTCTGCTTGGGGTTGTTCTAATTTTAGGAGGTTGTTATGAATTTTCGTGATATTATAAAGAGTGTGATCGGTGCATGTTGCGCTGCGGCAGTGATGTGTGCGAGTGGAGTGTTGGGGATGGAAGTCGTATCCAATATAGTGGCCAGCGGAAAAATGGATAGTCATGAAAGTGCTGGTAGGTGTTTTGTATTTGCGTACTCTACGTTAAACACAAGAGATACTTTAAGTAGGGCGGAAATAGACATCGTTCTTGGCCAACTTGGTTTTTGTTCAAAGCTTGTCAACGAGAATCGACTTGAGGAAAGTTTGACTTGTTTTCACGGACCTGTCACTTTGCTTTTTTCAAAACATAACAAAATGTTGTTTCAGTTAATGTTAGAAAGACCTCTTAATGAGCTTTCTAGAGAAAATTTGGTGAGCGTATTTGGAGTACTTCCAGATATTATGATTAAACCTTTTGTTTATTACCAAGATATGGAATTGCTTGGGAAAGCAAAGTGCGTTGCAGAATTATCTCAGATAGATATGACGCTTGTAGTACATAAGCATGAGGGTTTTTTTAAGGAATTTTGCGATTTTTTGCTTCAGTATTCTGTATTGATGGAAACAGAAAAAAACGATCCATTCTAGAGTCGCAGTTAATTGCTGTGCAAGAAATGTATCACAAAGATAACAATTTAAGATATTGGAATTTTGAGTTTACTTTTAATGACAGCTTTGTGAACGTGATCCCAAACCACCAACTTTAGCTGGTCGTAGTTGATGATATTTGATTGCTTTTACATCTGGTACTTTGATCCTTTGTATTTTCAGTGGTTTTTCTGGAATTGCCCAACAAAAATGGAAAAAGTTGGTTGAGTAGGTTGATTTTCAGAGATCCAGCGAAAATACTGCAAACGGTATCAAAATTCCGACAGTAGCTGGAAAATCAGTAAATCCATAGAGCAAATTCTATTTTTGTTGGGCAATTCAGTTTTTCTGTTCCAATTTACATGAAAAGGTCTATTATATATAACGTTGTAAACGCCGAAAAAACAACAAAATCATTCCGTTTGTATTTCTGGTATTGGAAGTACTTTTACGAACTTAATAAGATTTGTGGAGACGACTAAAAACAAATTGAATCTTTAGGTCAAGCTTAGCGTCTCACTAGTCAAACTGTGGATTAACTGTCAGGGAGTTATTTTGCTATAGTTTTTCTGGTCTCAAGTTGGTATTTATTCATTATAAAGCTGCGTAACGTGATCGTGCTTTTGTAAAAACTTTGTAACAATACCCCGAAACTTTATTTCCCATGAACCTATCAAAGAAAGCAGATCTCCCATATTAGCTCCAAAAGTTTGGTTAAAACATGCATCGAATTTTTTTCTGACTTCAGGATTCATGAAACGTATTAATTTTAAATATTCTCCAGATAGAGGCTCATACAGAGCAATAGCAGCACTATCTATAGTATCTAATAATTCGACTATCTTATCTGTCGCTACACGGAGCTCATTTGCACTTCGCAACCACTTCTTCAGTAGATTCCTCAGTTTATTGGAATCTTTTTTCCAATCATCTTTTGTTTTATCTATTCCTCTTGCTTGAGCTTCAAGTCCATCAGCTGCCGTTATCATATCGTTTAATTTTTTAGAAGTGTCCCCTGGTAGAACTACTGCGTATTGCTTTAGCTCTTGTAACTCAGTCCTAAACTTATGTGTCAACCCCCAGCAAATCAAATTCCCCATCCATTCAGCTTCTTTCGAGGAACGATATTTCAAAACAATCCTTCTACCAATTGAATTACCAGGCCATACCTGTAAGACGTTATCCCCTATTTGGGCGAATATAGCTCGATTATAGCTTTCCCAATCTTCTCGCATAATGCCAAGATCAAAAGCATAGAACCAACCTGCTGGGCCTAGAGGAAGATACTGGCAACTAACGCAAGGGAGTTTGGACGAATAAACAGAGTCCTCACGAATATCCACGGAATCTTCGAGCAATATTGCAGCAACGATCAACTGAGCTTCAGTGTGCATCAGGTGACTAACGTAACTTGCTGCTTTTTCCCACTCCCCAGCGGAGGGAATATTCAGTTTTGGTTCTAACGCACCTCTAATGCCGAAAATAGTTCTAAAACAACTATATGCAACATGACCAAGTTTTTCTCCTCCGAAAATTTTATGCAAATTATTCTTAAGTTCCACCAAACAACTCATTAATGCATCATGACCTTCCTGGCTACCAGCTAAATATGCATCTCTTAACACCATTCCACGGCACAAACCAGTCTTACTCTCCACCATAGAAATATATCGCTCCAGACTGTCAATCACACCAATGTAACTTTTCACATCCACTCTAACTTTATCTTCGAAGATATCAGCTAAACCAATGATACTTTCGATTACGCCATTTAATTGATCATTAGTCAGTAATCCTTGCCTTTGGGCTATCATTTTTACCCAATCAATTCCACGAACGAACTTCAGGCCGTTCATAGTACCAAAAACTTCTTCTAATCTGCACTTAGTACCATCTTCTCTGTTGTTGTTCTTATACTCTGGAGAAAAAAGCTGAGAACAAAGCACCATCGAACCATGTTTTACCCAATCCACTATCAATATATTTGCTTCATTTTTTCCAATGTCTATTATTCTGAATTTCTCTTCTCTGCTGAATGTTTTTTTAATCATCTTCATAGTTTGATCTATTGTCCATGAGGGGGCCTCCTGCACACTTAGAACGCAATCAACGAGGTTTAGCGCAATAATTCCGATTAGTGATCTTACAATTTTGTATCTTATATTCATTTCAAAAATCCCTTTATCCAATGGATTCTACTTCTCAATTTTTAAGAAACAGTAAAAAAATCTGCAAAATACAAAATTTTTTCATAGAACAAAATGCTATAACACAAGATTACGAACCTAACTCATTCCAAACACCACAATATCCACGAAACATTCTCTCCCGCAAACGCTAAAAAACGGGCACTCCTGTTTCTCCAATTGCCCGAAACATGGAGAGAAAATGAGAGAAGGAGAGAGAAAGGTGAGGGGTTGTCTAGATTTTAGCGGGCGAATTGTCCTATAATGAAAACGCGAAACACTGTGGGACAGCGCGCACAGCTAGCATTTCTCACGCAAGTCAAACCATCTTGTCAATTAGTCAATGGCTGGGCGGTATAGATTCGAACTAAGATTACCTGAGTGCAGTTGCGTGTCACGCTAATGGTGACTGCCTACCACTCGCCATCCAGATTTTCGAGTACACCATAAACGATCTCAACTTTCAACAAAATCCACACAAGCGGAACCGAGAGAACGCATGAGTTCCACCTAAAATCATTTGCTTCTCCAGTCGTTTTTGTAGAACTTTTGCATGTCAGTTTTTTGATGAATTTCGCGAACATCCTCTCACAGAGGTGCCACAAAGCCATTGGAGACAGAATCTCCTGTTCCGCTTGTTTGGAGAATTTTGGGAGAAACGGAGAAGAAATTTACAGTTTGAAGAATTTAGTTGAGCAACATGTTTGTCGTTTTGGATCGACATCAAGTCCACTAGAGCCTCTGCGACAGCGATATTCTTCAGTAATTATCTATATAGAATAATCAATAATTACCCAATTTTGCCATATTGTCTGGTGGAGCTGAGAGGAATCGAACCCCTGACCTCGGCATTGTGAACGTCGCACTAATCAATTACCCGCTCTACCATCTTCATTCTCCGAATCAACATTGACAACAGCGCAATCACCGCCAAATTACACTCAATTTTCAACAAATTTAAGAGGATTCTCTTGGATTCTCTGGAGGAGTAAAAATGGAGAATGGAGAGAGATTTTTTGGGGAAAAATGTGAAAACAACAATAATCACATAAAATTTTGTCTAAATTTGAAACACATCACGAATCGCGAGAGTCTCTGCATCAGAGGATTCCCTGCATGCCTTGCATCGAGGTAAATAAATTTTCTCCGGTACCCCTTTGAAACTTTGGCGGAGAGAGCGAGATTCGAACTCGCGAAGGGGTTACCCCCTTGCCGGTTTTCAAGACCGGTGCCTTCAACCACTCGACCATCTCTCCAAAAATCTATTGCGCCCACTGAAGCGCAGCTAATACTCACGGCCCTCTTTCCATACTCCCAATGCGACCGCCGTGACCAGCGAAGATATGATAAACAATATCGCTGGAATTGCAATATCTCCTGACCATTTTACCAGATAGGTCGCCAGCGTCGGAGCGTAGGCCCCGAAGGCGGCCATGGCAAAATTGTGGGCGATCGAAACGCCGGCCAGTCTCACATTCATCGGAAGCATGGAGCAAATTGTGGCCGGTATCGGTCCGTAGTACATGGAAAACAGAAATATTATGCAAAACTCTCCCAGAAAGGCGTTGAGGACCTCTCCGTTTCCCATGAATATGAATACCGGATAGGCAATGACCGCCAGCGCCAGCGACGAAACGAGCATCTGCAGACGTTTCCCCAGGCGATCCGCCAGCCATCCGCCCAGCAATATGCACAGCGCAAGGAGAACCATATTTATTGATTGAATAATCAGGGCGTAATGCCGTCCTATGTTGAGAATAGTTTCGAAATAGGTGGTAAAAAATATGGCTATCAAAAAATATCCGCAGGCGGTTAACATATCCGTAAATGTCACAAGCACTAGCCCTTTCCAATGGTTTCGGAACAAATTTCCCAGGAGGCTTTCCTTGGATTTTTCTTTCGTTTGAGCCTTTTGCTGTTCTATAAATTCCTTTGGATCTTCCAGTTTGCGCTTCACATAGCTGCCGATAAACGTTCCAAAAAAGCTGATAAGAAAAGGAATCCTCCAACCAAAACTTTCCAATTGTTCGATGGTCAGCAATTTATCCATGCAGGTGGCGACAAAAGCTCCGATGATAAAACCGGTTACAAGGCTAAATGGGGCCCAGGCAGAATAGGTTGATTTTTTCTTTTCTTCGGAATGCTCGTAGAGAAATACAATGGTGCCGGTAAATCCGCCGCCCAGGGCCAATCCCTGCAAAATTCTTATGATGGTCAGCAGAACTCCGGCCCATACTCCGATCACATCGTAGGTGGGAAGCAGCCCCATGAGGGCGGTCGGGATGGCCATAGTATAAATGGAAATCACAAGAGCTTTCTTGCGTCCAAATCTATCTCCTATGTACCCGAATATAACCGCCCCGATGGGACGGGCGATTAGCCCGGACGCAAAAGCTCCGAAGGAAGCTATTAGCTGCTGAAAAGAGTCTCCGGAGGGGAAAAACAACCGGCCGATTATGGTGGCGAAAAACCCGTAGACGGCAAAGTCGTACCATTCCAGAGCGCTTCCGGCGACGCACGAAATAATGACTTTTTTCATTTTTGAAAATTCCGAAGATTCCTTACTCATTTTTTGCTCCCGAGATATGACTACATCTTAAGAAAGAGAAAAGATTTTCGCAACAGCGATGAAAGAAACGGGATTGTTCTGTATATAGTTCCACATTTGTGGGGCAATGATTTTCATAAAAGAAAGATGGCTGAAGTGTTTTTAAAGTTCTAAGTCTGTCACCGAAATTGTAAGTTATACGCAGATCGCTGGGAAAGGGCTGGATTTGAAACGAAGAACCGAGGTTCTTTCTGCCATATTTTTGAGGAATCGGAGTGAGAGGGCGGAGGTTCTGGGTCGCTGAGCTCAGACTATCGTGCAAAATTAAATTCCTTCCAAGAAATATCAAAAAAATTATTTTTTAAAGATATATTAACGATGAATTGATATATTTGTATGGTGCTCTTTCTGTTTAGTTAAAAAAGGAAAGGAATATCATGAAAAAACTAGTGCTAATGTTTGGAATTTTGTGTGTGATCTGCATTGACAGGGTGGAGAGTATGGGTAGTATGGAGACTGTACTGCGTCCGTTCCCACGAGCAATCCTGGTACGAATTATAGAGGCACGCGGTACAGCCGTGCCTCGACAAGAGAAGCGGAACAAGCAAGACCTCATAAGATTCTGTGAACGAAATTGGAGTGATTTTCCGAATGGTGTGCCTCAAAATTTTGAGCTAACGGTGGCCGCAGGGTTGATGTACCCGACTTGGGCGGACTTTCAGGAGGTAAAGAGAACTGATGAATGGACCAGCTTTGCGACACGATTTCAGAGCCTCCCGGAGTCCCAGAAGGCCGACACGTTAGCGGGGCTAGCCTACAACGCTAAACGCCGAACTGCCCGCGTCCTCGGCTCGCTGAGATCACAACCTGCCGATGAAGAGCCGACCGTTGATGCCGCTCCGGCCGTTGCCATCGCGCAGCCGCCGCAACCGGGTTTCCAGGCACCACCCGATGACTACGCTGCGGAACAGGACTGGTTGGATCTTGCAGGACAAGAGTCCTACGACCAGGATAAGAACTGGTTGGGTGATGCAGGAGATGCGGCCAACCCCGAAGCTGACCCGTGGGGCCCCATATTCCCATACTCCTAGAGACTCTAAATCTCAGCTTTTCACTGAAATTGCAGCGAATCGATTCAATATTTTTGCAAAATCACTCCATTTTCAGATCACTTCATTTCCAGCAAAAAACCCAAAAGTGAAATTTCTAGGAAATCGCCCTAGCAGTTCGCGGCGTGGTTGTATTTTTTTGTTGCAATATATAATGCCTTGCACTACAATGGCATCGTATTTGTTCTGGGAGCTGATGATGTGTATAGTAAGATGTTTGATGTTTTTACTTTTTCAAATAGCTTGGTCTGCGGATTGTATGCTTCAGCGCTGGTCAGGCAGTAAGTATGATGGTTTTGCGAGAGGTCTGAGCAAGATTGTAAAGAGTCTCAGTGATGATGAGTTGAGACCTTGGGATGGTGCTCGCGTTGTTTTCCCGGTAGATGCTCCATTTTACGATGGGGTACGCAGCAAGTTCCCGGGACTTGGGGAATGCACGGAATTTAGGATTTCCTCTGGTCCATCCATTTTATTTCCCGTTCGCGGAAGGCAACTTTCGACTGAGCAGGTAAGCTTTCTTTCTTGTGCTAACGAGGAGTCCGGTAATCCTTGTTCGTTAACTACGAATTTCTTCTGCACTTTGTTGGGCTTCCCGTCGGATGTATCGTGTGGAAAGATAAATCAAAATCTGGGGTTCTTGGCGGATAACAGGGCAACGAAGATTATTACTCCGAGGGATGACATTTCAAGGGCACATGGCATTGTTAGAGGGGTGCTTTCTACACCAGAGGGAAGGATCTGGGCGTATAGGCTTATTAATGAAATTAGGCGAGTTGATAGCAACGGTAAGGGAGCGTCTGAGCATTATGATTTTTTTATTCCACTCCGTAATTTCAGTCGCAGTGTTGTTTGGTATTTGTCGAAAGAAGGAAGTTATTTAGGATTGGGAGATCGGGATAGACGCGCAGTTATAGGAATAGATCCCAATGTACACATGGATATGCCGTGTATACATAAGGTGAATGGGAGAAATAATTTAGTTAATTCACAGAGCAATCTTCCTTATCACAAGAACTTTACTCTGGGATGTTTTTTTCATGAAGGTGTTCATTGGTATAATTTTTTGCGTGCGCCGATGCGTTTTGAGCTCGAGGCTGAAGGGTATAAAGACATAAGAAAAATTACGCTGCGGGATGTTCATTTTTGGCGGGGAACTTCAGGGGATGACCGCAGAGAAAGGGCATCCTCTCTTCCGTGGACTCTAGGAGGCGTATTGCATCTTCAGGAAATAAAGACAGTTTTGGGAAGTGGACAGGGGGGAAGGTTTCATAGCGGCGCGGGCATTCCTGGTCGTTATTCGGTTTTTTTGAACGGAGATGATATGTCGGAGAATGCATTTAGAAAAGGGTTGGGAATGCCAATTAGGGGGGCATATGTTATTGGTTTTGAACCGTTTTATGAAGATAGCTTCGTAGTAGGTAGGATTTTGAAATCTGCTGGAGCGTCTGAAGAGGATTTGCTTAGGAGTGATGGAGGAGTACGTTTTGAAAATGATGAAGATGGACTGGGAAATGCCAAGTTTGATAGGGAAAGAGTTGGGGGTTTATTATGAGTAGAGTGTTTGTTGCTGTAGCGTTGTTTATGCTTTGTGATCATGTGTCCGGTATGTTGGTTTCGTCAGTCGGACATGGAGGGCGGCTGTTTTTCGGCGGAAGGATGTTCTCTGCTGTTGCAGATAAGGCTTTGGTTATGGAAAGTGTTGCTGTTGTCGAGTCTATGAAAAAAATATTGAGTAGTGAAAGAAAGCGCGATGAGGAGAGTGCGTTTATTACAAAGGATTTTAGAGTAAAGCAAAGTGGTGACTTGCGTATTCCTTTTGATGTGTCGCGTGAGGTGCAGTTGGCCATTAAGTTTGATCATTTAAAAGATTTAGAGATGAAGGCAAGTGATTCGTTATTAAAGGGGCGAATTGAGATTTTTTTAAGACGTTTTTCGTTTGGTTACGGGAATGATTCATATCCTGGTATTTCTTCTTGTGATGAATTTAAGAGGGATTTGGAAGTGTTAGCCAATTAGGTGTGCTATGTCTGGAAATTGCTGTGAGGAGGTGTTTTCCTCACTTTAGAGTCAACCGTATTCCTAGGGCTTGTCGTCAGGAGAGGGATCTGATATGATAGCGTAGTTATTGTAGTATGGAGAATGGCTATGCAACAATTGGCGCACAGGAGACATGATATAACAGATAGGGTATGGTCT
>JAIRMS010000029.1 GCA_031258475.1 Holosporaceae bacterium | reverse complement strand
CTGAAAGACTGGAGAGGTATCGCCACAAGATATGCAAAAAATGTCAAATCATTCATTGCTGCTGTTCAAATCAGATGCATCATGCTTTGGTTGAAAATCTCATGACGACAGAGCCTAGTAGCGGCTACTGTTGTGTTGGGAGTTTTACACACATACTTTATCGATAGTACCTCTAAAGTTAATGCCATGAAGGTGGACGCGAGGACAAAAGCTGTAGACGAAGAAGAAAAAAAGAATTTTTTTAGAGCTTCAATTGAATTAGCGAAAATATGGAGAACTGAAGGAAATGGAAATCTGCTAGTTTATCGTACACAGAAGGGGCTATATGTTATTTTGCAATCCAAAAAAGCTGAACCGTTACGAGACCATGAAATTGCAAGAATAAGGAATAATCTTAATGCCAAACGTGAAAATGTCGTATACCTTGGAATTTTCGGGGCCTTTAAGTTAGCTTCAGGGCTTTATCTCTCAAAAGAAAAGGCAGAAGAATGGAAAAATTATATCGAGAGTGGAAAACACACGCCTGTAGAAGTACTTAAACTGAAGACAGCAATGCAGGCAGTATATACATGGACAAACACTGCTTTGAAAGCTCTTTCTCAGAGAAAGACGGAACATTACGGTGCTGGTTCAGTTGGTGATTTAAGTAGTGGAAATATGTTTGCAACCGTTATCAGATACGTCATAGATCACTTAGATGAACCTAACATCCAGAATTGGGCCTTAGAAATTTTTTTGTATCCTTTCTCTATGAAAAATGGTGGGCGCTTTAAGGATGCTGTAGATGGAATAAGTAAAAAATTGGGGATTGAAGCTAAAGAAATTCGGTTAGCTTGCGAGTGGTGGTTACACTCTTTGCATACAGAAGCGCAAATCGTAATACTTGGCGAAGCGAAAAAGGAATTCAGTTCATTTTTGCCAATTCTTGCTGCTAGTGCGCTTAATCCTTGCACAAGCTGCAGTGACTTACAGATAATACCAAATGAATCTGCTGAAAATAAGACCTCCAAAAGAGATGGTAATTTTTTTTGGTGTATAGGTGACAATACGATTGTATCAGATCTACCGCTTGGCCCAGTTAAATTAGGGCCGTTGTTGCTCAATACATATTTAGCAAAAGTTCCACATTTGTGGAAAGGAAATTGAAACTGATTTCGGGAAATTCGTATTGGAAGCTACAAAGCTTGTTTTGGACTCTTCAATAGGCACCGTGGAACTTAAAGGGAAAAACGTGTCAGAGTTAATTAGTAATAATATTTATGCACGTATGCCGTCTTTGCATGACCATACTGGATTAACAGTATTAAATGAGCCCAAACTACAAAAATCCAATTTGACAAAACCAAACGGCGTAACTGAAGAAGATTGGAGCCGACATACTGATTATACCGTAAAAGTTGTAGGAAAAGATATTACTTTACGTGAAATTGGAACTATAGGAGATGGTAGTTGTGGGTATAGAGCCATAGATCCAGATAGAATTAGAGCACATGATAAAGACTTCATGAGTAAAAACGCTAAAAGTAGACAGGCATTATTACAACAATTGATTGATGCGTTAGAAAGCGCAGATAAACAAGAAAAAATAATAGAGCTTATAGCTCCAGAAATAGCCGCTAACTTAGCACATTACAACATAAGACGCCAAATTAGTAATGGAATTAGTTTATATAATAAACTCACCGGCAATTTTATCGTAGCTTTAGAAAATTTAAAAAAAGAAGCAAAATTGGAAGGTATCGAAATAAAAGATAACGAAGGAGAATCGTTCTATGAAATGATAAAGCGCATCGGAGAAATTTGCGACACCGATACTAAAAAATACCCTAAAACTAGAGATGCTCTCGAAATAGCCAAAAAAGAAGACCCGAATCAAGAATTTTCCAACTCCCTGATTGAAGCGTGTAAAACAAAAGAAATAGCTAAAAGTTATCTTGATTATATTAAAACAAATAATCATTTTATGGATGTTCCCACATATGGAGACAATCCAACAGGTGTTTGTGATGCTATAGCTTATTTAAACAAATTCAACTTATATATAATCAATAAAGAAGCATTTTCTCTCAGCAAAAGCGACAAAGTATCTGTACAACGCGGAAAAGTTCTACATGAATACTTGCCAGGGACATCCGCAGAAGGATGTACAAAAATTTATCTTTTAATAAATAAGGATGGATATCATTTTTCTAGAGCTGTAATTGAGAAGAAGCTGTAGGTTTTTGTGAAATTTTACGTAGCTAAGTGGGATAGGGTTAACGCCCTCGCCTTTAGGCGAACGCTTCAGTATAATACGGAGCATGAAACATAGATATGGAGCTCATAGCACATACGATCTGAAATATCACCTAGTATTCTGTACGAAATACAGGTACAGAGTTCTAACGGGTAATATAGCAACAAGAGCCGTAGAGCTAATAAAGGAAATATGTTCAACTAATTATGTTGATATAGTAAGTGGAAATATAAGTCCGGATCATGTACACATGCTAATATCTGTTCCTCCCAATCAATCATTATCAAAAATAGTGCAGTACATAAAAGGGAAAAGCAGTAGGAAATTGCAACAAGAATTTGAAATATTGGGGACAGCACCTTTGGGCTAGAGGATACTTTGCAGTAACCGTAGGAAATGTAAACAGTGAAGAGATTCAAAAATATATAGAAAATCAGGAAATGCATCATATATTAGGAGATTTTAAAATGTCAGAGTTCTGAACATTTATGTTTTAAATCTGCTTCGTAAGCGTACTTCCATACTTTCGCCTTCAGGCAAAAGTGATTGACAATTAATGGTAATTGTATTGATACGACCCTTCCGCGCTCTTTGAAAGAGTTGATTCTTGAAAAGGAAGGGATAGCGCCGCAGAATTTGTCACATCTGAAAAACTTGAGAAGTATAGTGCGTAGATAACTTTGCTGCCCTGCGGATTATTCGTCGTACAATATCTCTGTTAAACGAAAAATTCACACTGTGCGGGTTTCTTTCATTATGATCAGCGGTTCTTCCTGGGAGGCAATTATTTCAAATCCAGATTCTGCCAAAAGCCGCAACAAACTGACTCGTATAATGTTTTTATGGCTTAATTCATCGTTTATATCGAAATTTGGAATGGCAAGGCTCTTTCCCGAGCATGTCGTGATAATCTCATTTTCGTCGCCGTTTATTTTTATATCAACCGCTCCACCAAACGGCATGATTTCTTTTGCCACAATTGCGTTGTGCATAATGATTTTACCGACGGTGCCAGAAATATTTTTGAGATCTGATTTCAAATCCAAGGATATGTTGTACTGTTTCATAAAATCTGACGTCAGTCTGGTGAGAGACATTGTGGAATGACTGAAAGAATCCTCTTTTGCCGAATACAATTCCCGAATAAATTTCAGAATAGCGTTGGCTTTTTCTACACTGGCCTTTACTCCCTTTAATAGAGAAGGATCTCCGGATATATCGAAGGCTTCTATTCCAAGACCAATGGCGTTAAATGGAGTAATCAAATCATGACAAATGCGGGAAACCAGCAGGTGTTCAAACTGCATCATTTTATTTTATTCCTACCGTGTTGTATTATAACGCTTTTTAAAACGACAAAAAAGATAAAATTTATAGAAGATCACTTGTTAAAAAAATGTGAGAATCATGGACAATCGATTGAATATATTTTATCCTGTCTAAGGAGTGCCCGGGTAGCTCAGTTGATAGAGCAGAGGACTGAAAATCCTTGTGTCGTTGGTTTGATTCCAGCCCTGGGCACCATTTATCGTTTCATTTAGAATATAAAGAGTTTTTGCGATTTGTTGTGGTAAGTGGTAGCTTTGACTGCGTTGTTGCTTTTGGAAGACAAATCAAAAATTAAAGAGAAGATATGAGATTAAAAGACTTAAAGGCTAAGATGCCTTCTGAATTGTTGAGTTTTGCGGAAAGTTTGGAAGTGGAAAATGCTGCGGCATTGAAACGTCAGGATTTAATGTTCGCAATTTTGAAAAAACTCGCCGAAAACGAAGTGGAGATCCTGGGGGAAGGCGTCATTGAAGTTCTCCAGGATGGTTTCGGATTTCTGCGATCTCCGGAGGCCAATTACATGGCGGGATCGGACGATATCTATGTTTCGCCTTCACAGATCAGAAAATACAGCATAAAAACCGGCGACACACTCGAGGGGCTGATTCGTTCACCGAAGGACGGCGAGAGATATTTTGCCATCTCCAGGCTGAATTCCGTAAACGGAGATTCACTGGACGCAGCAAGACATCGCGTGAATTTTGACGATCTAACTCCACTGTATCCAAATTCGAAATTGGATCTTGAGTTTATTAATAATCCAAATGAAAAAGATCTAACCACTCGCATTATAGAAATAATCTGTCCGCTGGGACGTGGTCAAAGGGCGTTGATAGTCGCTCCTCCAAGAACCGGGAAGACGGTTATGTTGCAGAATATAGCCCGCGCCATTACCACAAATTCGCCGGAAACGTATCTTATAGTTCTATTGATCGACGAGCGCCCCGAGGAAGTCACTGATATGAGAAGGTCCGTCAACGGTGAAGTTATTAGCTCCACGTTCGACGAGGCTCCGACTCGGCATGTGCAGGTGGCGGAAATGGTCATTGAAAAAGCCAAACGACTGGTGGAACATAAAAAGCACGTGGTTATTCTGTTGGATTCCATTACTCGACTGGCGCGAGCCTACAATACCGTTTGTCCATCCTCGGGAAAGGTGCTGACCGGCGGAGTCGACGCAAATGCTCTGCAACGTCCGAAGAGAATTTTTGGTGCCGCTCGCAACATAGAGGAAGGCGGGTCTCTGACAATTATTGGAACGGCGTTGGTCGAAACGGGATCGAGAATGGACGACGTCATATTCGAAGAGTTCAAGGGAACTGGCAACGCTGAAATCGTGCTGGATAGGAAATTATCAGATAAAAGAACTTTCCCTTCGATAGACATTACAAAATCAGGAACCCGCAAAGAAGAACTACTCGTCGACAGAGCCACTTTATCAAAAATGTGGGTTTTGAGAAGAGTTTTGATGCCGATGGGGGCAAGCGACGGCATGGAATTTTTGATCGACAAACTTAAAACTTCTAAAAATAATGCCGATTTTTTCCTTAATATGAATCAATGAAATGATATGAAAGAAACTCCGCTGCTAGATGAAAGTTTATTAAAATTGCTCGTTTGTCCCAAAAGCGGAGGGAAACTGAAACAGGAATCTTGTAGATTGGTCTGCGAAGAATCATTAACATCATATGCCGTTCAAGACGGAGTGCCAATAATGCTCGAATCGAACTCCTGCGCTGATACATATGGACTATTTTGAAAGTGTGAAGTCATCAACATTTAGTTTGATTGCTGCAGGCACGTAGCTGAGATAGGAATGGATTGCTTCGCTATGCTCGCAATGACGAGAAGGGGTTGCTGAATTGCCACGTCGCTGCGCTCCTCGCAATGACGACACCGCTACTTTCCGTCATTACGAGCGCAGCGAAGCAATCCAGAAAATAAAAATCGCATTTTCAAAGTAGATCATCTATAAACTTTAGAAGGTGTTTCTTCGCCTGATTTCACCAGAAATACGGGTATAATTAATTATCCTGCATAACGATCAATAGATGTCTTTTCTTTCCGCAGGAAAGTTTCAATATTACATCAACCGGAGAATCAGCTTGTATTTTGTAATCTTCCGTTATCGTTTGACCGTTCATATATACTCCATCGCCGCGAAGTAGACGCTTTGCATCTCCTCTGCTGGAACACAGATTATTTTCAACCATTATGTCTATAATGGAAATGTTCGCCATGTTTGATTTTTTCAGGTAATACTTTGGAATCGAAGTTAAAACGGAAAGATCGCTTCCATCATTTCCAAACATTCCAGAAGCAGCCTGGTGAATTTCTTCGATGAAGTCTTTCCCGTGGACAATTCCGGTTATTTCGTCCGCCAGCAATTTTTTGATTTCGTTCAGCTCCTGTCCCTTCACTGATTCCATTTTGCTGATTTCTTTGATTTCTAAATCAGTGAACAAATACAGTAACTTAATTACATCCGCGTCGTCGACGTTTCTCCAATACTGCCAGAAGTCATATGGCGACAGCATGTCTTTCGACAGCCAGACTGCACCTTTGGCCGTCTTCCCCATTTTTTGACCATTGCTAGATATAAGAAGCGGATTTGTAAATCCAAAAACTTCCTGACCGAGTTTTTTCTTTATCAGCTCAACTCCGCAGACTATGTTTCCCCACTGATCCTGTCCTCCGAACTGAATACAGCACTTTTTTTCGGAGTATAATTTATAGAAATCATAGGCCTGCAGTATCATATAATTGAATTCTAAAAAACTCAGAGAATCATTGGCCGTTAGTTTTGTTTTTACGGATTCGAATCCAATCATGCGGTTTATGGAAAAATACTTTCCAATGCTGCGCAAAAACGGAATATATTCCAGCCTGTCCAGCCAGTCGGCATTATTCACCATAATTGCGCAAGAGTCGTCGTTTCCAAATTTTAGAAATGGACTGAGGCACGATTTGATTCCTTCCAGATTGGCGGCAATTTCCTCATCCGACAGAATCGGACGCGCGGTATTCTTGAACGATGGATCTCCTATTTTGGTTGTTCCGCCTCCGGCCAATACTATTGGTCTATGACCATGTTTTTGGAATAGCCGGAGTAAAAAAATAGGTATTAAATGTCCGACGTGCAAACTTCTGGCGGTGATATCAAATCCCAAATATCCTAATCTTCCCTTGACGGTTAGAAACTCGTCCATCGCTTCGAGATTTGTCGATTGATAGAAAAATCCCCGCGCTTCAGCTTCGTTTAGAAAGGAAGATTTGTACTTCATAGCACCTCTGAATCGGTTTTATTACATATTCGCCGCTGTTTTGATATATTTTGCGCCCAAATATTCTGTGACACAATCTTTTATTGTGTCCAAATGATTTTTAAACGAATGATTGCAATTGGGAATGATTCTATAATCGATTTTTATTCCTTTTTGCGAATTCAATTTATCCACCAATTTGTTTACGTTTTCGGTGGGACATATTATGTCCTCCGCTCCGTTTATTATCATTCCGGAAACCGGACATGGGGCCAAAAACGAAAAATCATACAAATTAGCCGGAGGACATACCGAAACAAATCCAGCAATTTCTGGACGTCTCATGAGCAATTGCATACCGATCAGCGAGCCAAAAGAAAAACCTGCAATCCACACGGGGCGTTCTCTCTGATTTACGGATTGTATCCAATCGAGAACGGTCGCCGTATCATTCAGTTCCCCTTCGCCCTTATCATGGATTCCCTCGGATTTTCCGACGCCCCTGAAATTAAATCTTATGGTAGAAAATCCATTTTCCACAAACGCGTTGTAGAGCGCAACCGTAACGCGGTTGTTCATGGTGCCGCCCTGCAGCGGATTTGGATGCAAAACCATGGCCAAAGGAGCATTGGAAGTCCTACTATGATGATATCTAGCCTCGATGCGTCCTGCGTGCCCCATTAAAACTATTTCCGGCATTTATTTCTCCTTTCCCGATGTGAAATTAAACCTACCTGATATCAGATAGTGTTTTTTGGATCATTTCACAAGTATTTTTTAGGGGAAAATTAAAAAATTTTGGAAATAAAAAAGGTTCAAGAGTAGATTGAGTAGATTTTCTTATCGGATAAGGTAGGATATATCAAAGAAGAATAGACACATAAGAAGAGCTCATATTTCTGGGGCCAAATTTAGGGAGATTTTGCGTCTGTTTGGAGCAGATTTAACGGCGACTCAAATCTCTGAAGTGGCAGGATTGGAGAGGAAGACAGCAAACAGGATTTTTGCAACTTTTGCGAGCGAGAATTGCTGAATTTGCGGAAGAAGAATCGTATTTCAGCAGCGGAGAAATAGAAGTTGATGAAAGTTACTTTGGAGCGAGAAGAGTTCGAGGTAAGAG
>JAIRMS010000028.1 GCA_031258475.1 Holosporaceae bacterium | reverse complement strand
AGTGAAGAGATTCAAAAATATATAGAAAATCAGGAAATGCATCATATATTAGGAGATTTTAAAATATCAGAGTTCTGAACATTTATGTTTTAAATCTGCTTCGTAAGCGTACTTCCATACTTTCGCCTTCAGGCAAAAGTGATTGATCGGAACTCTACCATGGCTCAGATAATTTTGCTAAGAGAGCCTAATTCTCGACATGTAGTATTTCGCGTAATGGTATGGATTCGTCTATCTGCTTCAAAGATTCGTTTTTCACAATTGTTTCGGCGCAGCTGGAAATTTCCGTCATTTTTTCTGGGGCAGATATCAATTCCAGGCAGACCCTGTGGATTTCGTCGGAATTTTTCACCTCGAATGCTATTCCTTTTTGTTTAAGGAAGTCTCTTACTTCCAGAGCGTTGTCCATGAAAGGTCCGTGTAGAACAGGTTTTCCAAGCGCCGCCGGTTCGAAAAGATTATGTCCCCCTATTGGAACCAGCGACCCTCCGACGAAGCATATGTCCGCAAGTCTGAAAAAAGTTCCGGTTTCGCCGAATGCGTCTATGCAAAAAACCTCGCTGTTATCAGAGAAATTATTCTCTGATCTAAAGGAAAAAGCCACGCCCTGTTCCTGCAGAATCTCGCGAATTCTTTGTGCTCGGGTCAAATGCCGAGGAATAATAATCGTCACCAGATTGAACTGTAATTTCAGCTTTTTGTGAGCTTCCAGAATAATTTCCTCTTCTTTTTCGTGGGTGCTGGCTGCCACAAAAACTTTTTTCCCGGCGCAGGCTTTTTTAAACGCGTCCAAAAGATCGTCGTTGCAGGGCAGCAGATCGTTCGCATATTTCAGATTATCCATGATTTTTGTATTTTCCGGGGAAAAGAAACTAAATTTCGACGCTTCTATATTCGATTGAGCTAGAATTACTGCGAATTTTTTCAGTGTGCCCGCGAAAAAATTTTTTAATCGACTCCATCTCCCGAACGATTTTTGCGATAATCTGGCGTTCAGGAGAAAGATCGGGATTTTCCGTCCATGGAGCAAATCGATCATATTGGGCCAAATTTCAGACTCCAGAAATAGCGCCGCGCAGGGCTGCCAGTAATCCAGGAATTTCCCAATCCAGATCGAATTATCCGCCACCACGAATTGGTAACGACAGCCTGGAATTTTCGCAATTTTCGGCAATAACATGTCGGCGGACGTGACCGTGATCGTCGTGATCAGTATATTTAATTCTGGAAATTGCTTTTTCACATGATTGATATATGTCAGTGCGGCTGTGGATTCTCCGATGCTGGCGGCGTGCACCCAGATCAATTTTCCATCCGGTCTATCGGTGGTGGCTATTCCAAAGCGATTCACAACGTCCAGGATTCTGTCCTTCCCGTAGAGGCATCTGATATAAAAGTATATTTTCAAAAACGGAGAAAGGACGAAAAGTAGGATTCTGTAGAGCCTAAGCATCGTTCGAAATCTCCTGCGCCCTTTCCGACGCTCTGTTAATTTTCGATTCCACATAGTCGATTGATTCCTGCTCCGACATATTTTTCAGTTCTGAGAATGAAATGGGATCCTCCCAAACCATGACTCCTCTGTTGAAAGGCCAAACCCAGATAAACCTGTCCCAGGAATTAAAACGATAATACCTTTTTACGCAGAAACTAAACGGCAAAATATCGACCTTGGCCAATTTCGAAATGGCCACGATTCCCGGAGCCAGTTTATGCCGCGGTCCTTTGGGACCGTCCGGAATTATGGCCACATATTCCTTCGCCTTCACCAGCTGAATTAATTTCTTGGCTGCGGCTATTCCATTTTTCCCAGTTGATCCAAGAACAGCTGGCATTGAGAAATTTTCCACTATTTTTGCTATTAAACGTCCGTCCGCGTGGTTTGAAGCCAGCACATGTAGAGGCTTTTTCCATTTCCAAACGCAGGGAGCCATCATTAGGCGATCGTGCCAGAGACACACGATGAAAGGAACCCCTTTCCTATGATAGGACTCGGGAATGCGTTTTCCGATGACTGTCCATCGCGTCGTATAAAAGGACAATCTCATGAGAAACGACATTATTTTTGACACAATAATTTCAAAGCGTTTTTTTCTTCGAATTCTTTTGAAAAAATTTGAATTTTTTATTTTCTGGAATTGCTCTGTAAGAAATTTACTCAACGTCTACCTTAAAAAAAAGTCCGAAATATCTTCGGAAACGGAACGCTTCTTTGGCTGTGGCAAAACCGGAGGAACAACGCTCTCATGCAGGCAGATAATAACGCCGGAACGAACGTCGGCAATGTTTGCAATCTTTTCCAGAGCAAAAATTGGTTTCTCCGCAATTCTGTAGATATGGTATTTCATTTCGTCGATGCTTTTCTGCAGCTCTGAGCAATCAGTTTCGCAAATTTTTAGAGCCCTGTGATTTACCCCAAGTATGATGGCAGGATGATACCTTTCGATGGTATTTTTTGCTCCCTTCAAAGCGTATAACTCGCTGCCTTCGATATCCAGCTTTATCACATCGATTCGTTTTATTTTTTCATTCTCTACAAAAGCGTCCAGGGGCAATGCGGCAACCTCTTCGGTTCCAACCTTTTCCACTCCCTTGAAACTAATTTCCGATCCAGATGTGTTTAGAAAATTTCGCTCCTCACTGGCTATGAGCAGTTTCATTTTCGTGTTTTTATCCGAAGCCGCCAATCTGTGTGGAAAAATGATATTTCCGAGGCCATTTATGTTTACATTATCCACAAGTCTCCTGAAATCGCGACTGCTCGGCTCCAGAGCGAAAACTTTGCCTTTTTCTCCGACTTTTCTGCTGGCCAGCAGCGAGACATATCCCATATTAGCGCCGATATCCAAGAAAACGCCGCCTTGAGGAAGTAAAGAGTCTATCACGACAACCAGATTTGGATCATAAATTCCTCTCACAAACAGAGATCTAAATACTTCGCTGCCAGGATGGATTCTCAGAATCAGGTCGTCTATCCATTTCATGGTAATCGGTTTCTTCAGACGAAGATATTTCCACCATCTCACCCAGCCTTTTACCGAACGAGCCGAATCTCCGGAATATCTCTCCCATCCAATAACCGGAACTATTTTATCGTAGGAAGGCGATTCTTCGTCGATTTTCGTTGTATTTGCAGAGGCCTCTGTTCCCTCAAGCGCTCTACATTCTGGCTGAAAAAACAACGAGGATATAATTACAATCAATACAATGTAAGCTCTAAACAATAAATAACTCCCATATAACAACTATGCGTGGCTAACTTTAACGGAACAACAAAGAAACAGCAAGAGATTCACAATATTTTGTCCATTGTTGTAAAACGACACCATAATGTCTACATCCACAGCGCCGTATTGAGTATTTGCATAAAAATTGCGACAAAAAAGCGACATAAAGTAAAAATTTTCTTAAAATTAACCCTTTATTAGCTTTTTTCAAACATATAATTTGCCTTATATAAAATGTTTTTTGCAAAAAAGTTGGATTTCTTGTCCTGCTGACTCGTAATGACTTGTTGTTTTTTGTCATTTTTGTGGCGAAATGGAGCAATCCAGAAAGCAACTCAAAGTGACGTTTAGTATCATTTGTTTTCACATTATGAAGCTTTCTGGCTCCTTTTAATTTAGCAATGGGAGAAAATTATGAAATATAAGGAAATAGTTTTTGGCTGTCTGGCGGTTCAATTTTTTGCCGCATCATCAATGGATCCAGATGCATCATCACGCGAGCCTTCCCCTTCGATGGGGCAG
The DNA here is from genome assembly GCA_031258475.1 of Holosporaceae bacterium. Taxonomy (GTDB): domain Bacteria; phylum Pseudomonadota; class Alphaproteobacteria; order UBA3830; family UBA3830; genus JAIRMQ01. The sequence continues at coordinate 7,571 of JAIRMS010000028.1, read as the reverse complement.
ATGCCGCTACCGAAATCACCATTAACCCAGACGGCTGCAGGACAGCTGCCTGAGCCTACTAATGTTGGGGATCTGGATCAACTATCTGAACTGGAACCGTCATTGATCACACCGACTGCTACACCGTCGTGGATCGACACAAAGAGGTCCGCAACGCTGATGGATTATATGGAGAGCGGCGAGAGCCTTCCAGTGCGGGAAGGTGAGACGGAGAGGCAATTTCGGAGAATGCAAGCGAGGCCTATTAGAAGCGCCGAAGAGGTCAGAGCGAGTATCTTAGCAGCGCAGAAGCCACCACTGCAGCGCAATCAAACAGCTGACCTTTCTCCGGCAACTCCGCCGCAGCTGGGAGTAAGGTTTGACAGTGCCAGCGTACCTTCTCCTAAAATAGAAGTTCCGTCGCCCGACGAAGAACCGCAGGCACAGCAGCCGCCGCGAGTAGGGTTTGCTAGCGAACCGTCACCCGTAGGGAGCGGCGCAGAGAGGCCTGCTGTAAGGACAGATGAGATTGAGATAGAGCGCCGTCAAACACCACGAGTAATGTTTGACAGGAACAGCGCAGCTCCTCCTAAAAGAGAACCATTGCCCCGCTATGAAGGAGCCCCCACAAGATGTGCTACGTTGTTCGTTAGAAAAAGCTCAAGAGAAGATCCGCCAGTTCGTCGAAAAAGCATAAACGTTGTTGCCATAGAAAGGCGCCTTCAGAGAACGATGACAAAATTTATTGTGTCTCTAGATGGTGGAGGTTGTAGAGGCGTTACCCAGGCTTTTTATCTTGTGGAGCTTATGAGACTTTGCGGAGGAAATTTGCCCGTTAACATGGTCGCAGGAGCTTCAGTCGGGGCTTTGAATGGTACTGCTCTCGCTTTAGGTAAAATGGAAGAGCTGTACAGGGATTATTCGAGCCTTGTCGACAAAATTTTTACTCCCAAAAGGGGAAGTATGGGAGCAATCAGAAAGCCGCTTTACCGCAATAAAGAAAAACTCCAAGTTTTTAAGGACATCATCGGAGATTGCGGCGCAAAACAGGTGGCCGAAGATAGAGGAATAGATATGGTAATTCCTTTTTTTGATTGCAGCTCTAAAACGCCAAAAGTCTTCATGAGTTTCGACGCAGACCAAATAGAAATGCAGTTAGTTGATTTGCTCATGATGACAAGCTCCGCTCCGACGTTTTTTAATCCGCATGTCTGCGAGACCGCTGACAGTATGCATTATGAAGGGGCTGATGGTGGACTGTTTGTCAATAATCCGGCTATACTAGCGGCCTTGGCGGCTAGACAGAGATATCCTGACTGTAGATTGGTTCTTCTTTCCATTGGAACAGGCTCTAGTAGCACATGTGAAGAAATTGGTCATTGTCGGAATAGAGGACTGGCGTGGTGGGCAAGTGAAATCTCTGACATTACAATTGATGGAGGTTCGATATTTACAAGTGTGCTTTTGGATTCTTTCATAGACGTGATAGGACTTCAAGAATATGTCAGAATTCAAACTCCTCTACCGAGGGAAGCCATGAAATTGGACGGCAGAGGCCAAAAAAACGATACAAAACTCAGAACTGCGGCAAGAGCCAATATTCGCGTTGGAGGACAGGGCTATGAATCGTTTCAAAAATCGATTTCTGTAGTCAGAGCAATACAAGAAGAAATACAACGATATACATGAATCACTTTGGAAGTGCGCAGTCAGGCATTTAGCTTGATTGCCGCAGGTGCGTAGCTGAGATGGTAATGGATTGCCACGTCGCTCCGCTCCTCGCAATGACGATTGTGAGTTTCTCAAAGACGATGCCATTTCGTCATTGCGAGCGCGGCGAAGCAATCCAGAAAATCAGAGTCTAACATGTGGAGGAAGATTCGCATTTTGTGGCGGATCTTTTTCCCACAGACTCAGAACATAACCTCCAAGCCCGGAACCTGTAGGTTTTGCGGCGACGGCTCCGGCCGACAAAAGTTCTTCCATGTGAAAAGACATAGAATCGTTACACAGTCCCCATCCACGAAAAACTTTGTTTCCCAGCGTTATTCCATCTTTTAGCTTGGAAAAAACGGCGTTTTTTAGAGCGTGCTCGCACAGCTCAGAGGCCAAATTCATTTGTTCGTCCAGTTCAAGCGCTAGTTTCTCATCTTTCAGAAAAATTTCTCTAACAATACTGATGCAATCTGACGTCGGAGATTTTTCTCCAGAATATGTGAGAATCATGCATGGCCAAAATTTTGGTTTTAGAAATTCAACGCCCCTGTTTTTATGAAAAACGACTGGTTTATTTTCCAGGGCCACGGTTACATCCAGTCCACTGCTTTTTTGGTGAAATTTATTCTCAAGGCGTTTCGCCAATTCCAATGCATCTCCGCAAAATCCAAGATATTTGAATAGATTCACGATATTTGCGCAGATCGCGGCGGAGCTTCCCAGGCCAGCCTTTATGGGGATATCGCTTTCCACCGCAATACGACCACGAATTTCTTCCAGCGGAATGTTTGAAAAACTAGATGCGATTTCCAACAGTGAAAAAACAGTTTCTTTTAGATGTTCATGACTGCTGAAAATAGAGAGGTCGTCGCCTTTTTCAAAAGTAAGTGAATTCGTATAATTGCACAGCGGAAAGGCTATCGCTTTTCCTCCTCTTACGACGGAGTGCTCTCCGGAAAGAATCCATTTTGCATGACTGGAGAAGCTTGTCATTGCGTCAAGCATTCCAAAGTGGGCCGTTTATTTTTTCCAAAAATTTACGATGCGCAAGAATTTCGTCCTCCGACGGAGGAAAATGACGCATTTCGTAAGCTTTATGTTTTCTGCGATGTTTTTTCTGAATAACCGGAGATTCCTCCACGGCGAAAGAAAGGCCGCTTTGCCGTCCCCCCAGCAGATTTATGTACACTTCCGCCAGAAGCTTGCAATCGATCAGAGCTCCATGAGTGACGCGGGCGGAAGCGTCTATTTCAAATTTTCGACATAAAAAATCAAGACTTCCAGATATTCCCGGAAATTTTCTTCTGCTAATTTCCAGAGTATCGATCACGTCGTCGAGATTGAAAAGAGGCCTACTCACTCTGCTCAGCTCGCTGTTTAAAAATGCGATATCAAATTTCGCGTTATGTATAACAAGCGTGGAGTCTCCAACAAAATTCAAAAAATCATCGGCTATCTCATGAAAAAGAGGTTTATCAGCTAGCATTTCGTCCGTAATTCCGCTAATTGCCGTTGCATCTTCGGACATCTCTCTCTGAGGATTTATGTACACCTGATATGTGTTGCCGGTCTGAACGTGATTTATCAGCTCAACGCAGGCAATATCGACAATGCGATCTCCGTTTTCCGGGCTCAACCCCGTAGTTTCCGTATCCAGCACAATTTCTCTGACAGTCTTGGGAATAGTCATAGTTCTTTAACTTTTTTGTGTAATCATCGAATCATTATATCGTTTTTCGAGGAAAAATTTAAGTGACTATTTCTGCTAGCATTTTAGTTCTGGACGACGAAGAAGACACAGAAGATTTGTTCCTGCAGGCATTTCGTCATCAAATTACAGATGGAACTTATAAATTCTCCTTTGCTCGTCATATGGACGAAGCTTTGAATTTCTTCAAAAGCCAAGTCTTCGATATTTTTGTGACAGACATCAGCGTCGATGGTGTGGATAGCATAAATCTTATTTCTCAGCTGCGTAAAGAATATCCGTTGATGAAATCGATCGTCGCATCCGCCTATGGCGATATGAGCACTTTGAGAGCAGTTATGCGCGGTGGCGCCCACGATTTCGTTATTAAACCAATAGATTTCACAGATTTTGGCGATACGCTGAGAAAAACGGTCTCTGTTGTTGAAAAATTGAAAGACGTCGAAAAAGCAAATAAAAAATTATCTGCGATTTCCGACGAGTTAGACGTGTCGGCCAAGCTGCAAAAAAGCATTCTTCCGGGAAACGTTGTTAAAAAAGGAAGCATAGAAATTTGGGCTGATTCCATTTCCGCCGCAGAGGTTGGTGGCGATTTCTACGATTTTTTTTGGCTAAGCGAAACTAAACTTGGAATAGTCATGGCCGACGTGTCTGGAAAAAACGTGTCGGCAGCCATGTTTGCGCTCATCGCCAAAACATTAATTAAGTCCTTCGCCAAGATTTACCAATCTCCGGCCGAATGTTTTGATAATGTGAATAGAACTCTGTGTGGTGAAAATAGCACGTCAATGTTCGTCACCGCCATATACGGCATAGTTGATATAGAGAAAAATCATTTGGTATATACCAACGCTGGGCATCCTCCAGTTGTGGTCATTCGATCGAATCAAAAGCCTGAATTTTTAGAATGTGATCCGGGAATGGCGCTGGGAATCTTTGAGGAGGTTGAATTCACCGACAACACTCATGAATTTGCTCCCGGAGAAATGGTCTTATTGTACACGGATGGGGTTCCCGAAGCTACAAATAAGGACGGGGAAGAATATGAGAACGACCGTTTCTCAGATGTTTTGCAGCAGAATGCGACGCTATCGCCAAATTCAATAACGCAAACTTTGGTAAATTCAATCAAAGAGTTCACCAAAGGCGCCCCTCAATCCGATGATATTACAACACTATGTTTGAAATATAAGCAAAGGATTACCTCAAATGTTACTTAAAATAAAAAACAATATAGAAGAAATGAGTAGAATTTGTGATACAGTCCGTGAATTTTGCGTCGGAAATGGGATACCAGATGAGAGATATCACGATATTATTTTGGTACTGGACGAAGTTGTTACCAATGTCATCAACTATGCTTATCAGGACGAAGAAGAACATGAATTTTCTCTATATCTGGATAAAGATGATCAAAATGTCTCTATTAAACTAATTGACAATGGAATGGCCTTTAATCCCCTGGAACAAGAAGATCCGGATATCTGTTCATCCATAGAGGAAAGACAGATAGGCGGACTTGGAATTTTTATAGTGAAACAATTGGCGGAGGTCGTCGAATATTCGAGAATCGACGAACAAAATCAATTGAGTATTGTGATCGCCGTATATGACAAGAAAGGAGAAAGATAATGGAAATTAAAACTGCAGTGCAGGACAACGTGACAATTATAACCCCAACCGGGAGAGTGGATACCTCAACGGCTAAAGCCTTTGAGGACGGCGTTATGAGTGCCGTTAATTCCAGCAATAAAATAGCAATTCGTTTTGATGAAATCGACTATATATCGAGTGCCGGATTGCGAGTCGTTTTAATGGCTGGGAAAAAACTAACCTCACTAAAGGGCATTCTTGTTCTAATCAATATGCCGGAAAAGATATTTTCGATTTTTAAAATGAGCGGATTTGATAAAATATTGAAAATATGTCCGTCTTTTGAAGAATCTAAACAGTTTTTTAACTAATTTATAGTCTAATAGGTGCAATAACAACTTAGAAGGGAGACAACAATGGTAAGAGTACCAGTCGAAGGAAAGAAAAAGGACGTAAAGGATAATAAAAAAAGAATTTCAATTGCGATGCAGGGCGGAGGCGCTCACGGTGCCTATACCTGGGGAGTGTTGGATAGGCTTTTACAGGAAAAAGATCTGGTAATCGAAGGCGTATCCGGAACCAGTGCGGGCGGTATGAACGCGGTGGCAACGGCTCAGGGACTTCTGACCGGTGGAAACGAAGGCGCACGACAGCTACTGACAGAATACTGGAATGTAAACTCTGCTTCCGGGCAAGCTAGCATCTTTAAACCAGGGATTTTGGATGTTTTGGCTGGAAAATATACCATGCATAACTCTCCGGGATTTTTGTTTTTCGATTTCATAACAAAAATCTTGTCTCCGTATCAATTGAATCCACTGGGCACTAACCCTTTGAAAAATATCGTTGAACAGCTGTTTGATTTCGACAAATTAAACGGCGGGTCGGATATCGTTAAGGTGTTCCTGGCGGCAACACACGTTTACACTGGAAAGTTGAAGATATTCACGAACGTGAATAAAGATCTGTGTACGGAAGCTCTATTGGCAACTGCGTGTTTGCCTACACTGTTTGCGGCCGTCTTGGTTAAAGGAGAATACTACTGGGATGGTGGATTTATAGGAAATCCTGCAGTATATCCGCTGATCTATGATTGTGAGACTCCGGATATCATGCTGATAAAACTGAACCCTACCCACAGGAATAAACTTCCTACGTCCGCTTCGGAAATTGGAGATAGATTGAATGAAATAACAAACAACACTTCCATTATGAGAGAAATGCGTTCAATCCACTTCATCACAAAGCTGATTGACGAGGGATACGTTGCTCCGGGTAAACTCAAGAGACTCCATGTGCATATGATAGAAGATGAAAAAGCAATGCATGATTTGGGATGGTCATCGAAACTGAACACGGACAAAGACTTCCTGGATTTTCTATTCAAGGCGGGAAGAAAATCTGCAGACGTATGGATAGAGAAAAACTACGATAAAATTGGAAAGGAGACTACGGCTCCTGTTGCAGAGGAGTTCGTTTAGAGGTAACGTCGCCCGTTTGATTCGTGAAACGGCGACAAACGAATAGTTGTCGCCGTACCGATCAAATATAGAAAGCGGAAATACCTAGGAATGTGATCATTCGAAGATCAATGGTGCTGGAGAGTTGAGTAGCGGATTGTTCCGCCACGAAAACCTCTGGAACACCGAACGGAACTGAAAGCGCTCGGTTATGGAGGACCTGCATATTTTAGGGAACGTCTGCCAGATATTGAGAAGCAAAGAAGATGATAAATAGACCAATGTTGGTCCATTTGTTTGGTAGAGGGTTTTTGTTATGCCTATGTTAGATAGTATAATCAACGTGTTTTCTCTGTCGTTAGCTTTTACGCTAATTGGATTGAATGTATATTTGTCGACTCAGGTGTTAAACGTTACAGATCTTACCTGCGATGCAAGCGTTACGCTTGGAGGGTGTTCCTATGGAGCGCTTATTCTGAGTGGAATTGATCCACTGATCGCTATCATAATTGCAGCGTGTTTGGGAATGGTTGCAGGTTTGGTGACATCGTCTCTTGTCGCCCATGTGGGCATCGAGCCTGTTCTAGCTAGTATAGTCACACTGACCGCACTGCAAACTTTTATAACAAAATTATCTTCCATTGGACATACGCTCGTCCATAGAGGACTGACGGAAACGACTCTGATAACACCAGCTATTGGCAATTCCATCATTACTCTGATAATCGCTTCAGTTGTATGCATACTCTTTTATAGAATTCTGAATTCAGAGTATGGTTTAGCCATGAGAGTCTACGGAGATGGAAAAATTATTTCTGAATCTCTTGGAATCGATACGGGGCAAATACTTTGCATGGGGTTGGGTATTGGAAACGCGTTGTCCGCAATCGCCGGAGCGCTTGTGGTTCAAATATCAGGTAATTTTGGCCCTGGAATAGGGAATGGGTCGCTGGTTTTCGGTTTGGCCGCAGTGATCATAGGAGAAAAAGTATTAGCTCCTAGGGCTTGTCGTCAGGAGAGGGATCTGATATGATAGCGTAGTTATTGTAGTATGGAGAATGGCTATGCAACAATTGGCGCACAGGAGACATGATATAACAGATAGGGTATGGTCT
>JAIRMS010000059.1 GCA_031258475.1 Holosporaceae bacterium | reverse complement strand
AGAGACCATACCCTATCTGTTATATCATGTCTCCTGTGCGCCAATTGTTGCATAGCCATTCTCCATACTACAATAACTACGCTATCATATCAGATCCCTCTCCTGACGACAAGCCCTAGCCATACACTGGAGAAAATTCTACAGTTCTGACATTATTAATATAATTGGTTCTCCCGAATCATGCCCTTCGTTACATCAGGTAGCGCTTGCTGGGGACCCGCAGCTGATGGTTGCAATGGGGGGCCTTGATACTCTGGAACCGTGTGATTTACTTAATCTGCTTGCGGCATTTCACGATTGCAACGATCGCCTGTCTGAAATAGCACTTTGCTATATTATTAAAGTTGTTATTAGACGTGTGGGGCCGAACGCTGTGCGTTCCGCACGATCACATTCAAATCAAACGATTGATCAGATAGTCAATAATATCTTTCCACCTAAAAATCGAGATCGTGCTAAACGAGCATTGGTCAATGGAGGGTATCCTGTCGAGTGGTTAACATTTGGAAAATTTAGTTGATAGCAGCGAAAAACACCAGCTAGAACCTCATATCAAGCCTTGGTTTTTGAATTTTGCCAGGGCTTGCCTGTAGGATGGTTTTTTAAAATACACTATCTTTTGAAGTAATTCCTCTGTGGACATCCACTTCCACTCCACAAATTCCCGGTTTTCCTTGCAAATGTTTATCTCTTTTTCTTCACCGATGAATCTGAATGCAAAAAAAGTTATTTCTTGACCTGCATATCTCAGTCGATTCCTTCTTCTTAGAATCGCTTGCTGGACATGTGGCGGAAAATCGTATCGATACGAACTAGAAACAGAAAGGAACTCTACGGTTGAGACGTTTGTTTCCTCAAAGAGCTCCCGCTTTGCCGCTTCTAAATGGTTTTCATTTTTCTCGACACCTCCCTGCGGTAGTTGCCAGGCATTTTCCATGTCGATTCTTCGTCCGACAAAAATCTTGGAATCTTTCAACAAAAGAACGGCCACACACTTTCTGTAGGACAACACGACCATCTTCGCAAATAACCATAAACTGCCACAGCCCTAATTATTAAACTGGAATTCGTCCTCTTTCAAGCACAGTTAAAGACGAGGAGCGTTATGGAATACGTGAATCCCTTAGGGAGGACGATTCAGCGACGGCGACTTTTGCTTTCATAAAACCGAGCGCATCCTTTTCAATTTTTGTGAGTTCGACAGTTTTTCTCAGAGGAGGAATTATCGTAAAAGGTAAACTCCATTTCTTTCCTCTAGAATCTGTAACAGTTATTTCAAATTCATGTGGAGCGTTATCTTCCCAGTGGGGATACAATATTATTTGATGCCTATTTCCGGAAGGGATTGAAGCGCTTCCCCATATGATGGAAAACGAATCATCAGCCAGACGCACCGTGCCATCGCCACACCTTTCAAAAACAGTCGTCGTCACGTTCTCTTTCCGATTGCAATTGTTCTCTACATTGATAACGATTGGAGCTTTTGGATCTCCCGAAGAACCGCCACCTTCTAGACTGACGTTCAGAGCACTCAGTCCAAAACTAAAACAACCAATCGTCAATATTACCAAAACTTTTTTCATAATCTTTTCCTCATGTTGGTCATTGTAACAGTTATATAAGGAAAAGTTAAGACCTCAACAACAATTTTTTAACGCAATGTTAAAGAATGCTAATATTTCTTATGGGTTAGCAAACCTAAGATTTTGGTAATTGTTGGTTTTATATCTCTTCTATGCGTTACCATATCAACCATTCCGTGTTGTAAAAGGTACTCTGATTTTTGAAATCCATCCGGAAGTTTTTCGTGAATAGTTCCTTCTATTACCCTCGGACCTGTGAAAGCAATAATCGCACCCGGCTCGGCAATATGAATATCGCCCAGCATCGCAAAAGACGCAGATACTCCTCCGGTGGTCGGATTTGTCAAAAGCACAATGTATGGCAGTTCCGCCTCTTTAATTTTATTAACGGCGATGACGGTTCTCGGCATTTGCATTAGAGAAAAAATCCCTTCCTGCATTCTGGCGCCTCCGGAGCTTGGAACCACAAGAAACGAGTATCCCCTTGACGCTGCAAAATCCGCCCCGGCAAGAAACCCCTCTCCAACCGCGACTCCCATCGATCCACCCATGAAATCGAAATTAAAAAATACTGCGACGGTTTTGTATCCTCCAATGCGACCATATCCAACAACGATGGCGTCCTCTTCTTTCGTGTCTTCACGTGAAGATTTCAGTCGATCGATATAACGCTTGCTGTCTTTGAATTTTAAAGGATCTTGCTCCTGTGATTGATATTTTATCCTCGTAAATTCACCGGAATTGAACAGACTATTGATTCTTTCCTGAACGCTGAGTTTTAAATGATTTTCGCAGTGGGGACACACCCGTAAATTGGCCTCCAATTCTTTATAGAAAATCATCTGCCCGCATTCTGGGCATTTTTCCCACAGATTGTCCGGAATGTCATTTCCGACCAATGCGCGAATCTTTGGTCTAACGAAATTAGTAAGCCAATTCACGATTAACGTCTTTCGTTAACTTCGCAGCCATTAACTAAATCCTTCAGCTGCTTTCCGGCTTTGAATAACGGAACCCTCTTCTTCTCAATGATAACTTTTTTGCCGTTTTGAGGATTCCTGCCCTCTGATTCTTCTCTTTCTCGCACGGAAAACGATCCGAAACCTCGTAATTCAACGCGTCTGTTGTCTTTGAGGGCATTTGTGATACTGTCTATTACGATGGAAACCACCTTTTTAACGTTGCGAATGTTCATGTAAGGATAAATTGCAGAAATTTTCGCAACCAAATCAGATCTAGTCATAACCTTCTCCTTAAAGATACAAAATGCGCTGATTCACCATAATTATCTAAACTTTCCATGCATTTTCCCCAGCGATATTATATAAATAAGTCATGGAATATACAAAGATTTTTTATCGCGATGATTTGCTAGAAAATAACGCCGTTTCGAAGGCGACCGATATTTTACATGAATTACAAAACATTATATCGGATAAAAACGCTCTACTCATCGGAGACAGAGACGATGTTCTGGATTTGCTGGACAATGGTAAATTATACTATGCCGTTCCTCAAACTCATGAACTCGTTGTCTGGCCAAAAATTCGTCCTTTTAGAACCGTTGCGGTTGATGTGAACGCTCTGCCTTTTGCTCCCGGAACTTTTTATACGGTGGTGATAAACCATTATCTAGAATTCTCACATAAAAACACGAAATTCCTGAGCGAGGTTTTTCGTATCCTAAAACGAGATGGAAAATTAATAACGATAGCGCATAATTCTCGCAATCTTCCTGGCAAAACCAGATCGATAAAAGAGATTGTTTCCGATATCACGGAGGCGTCGTTTCATCTGTCAAACATCTGTGGAATCAGCAAAAATGCGGGCCTTCCATCCTATAGTTTTAATTATGACCAAAATAAGTTTAGCAAAATACTTCTGGGCCCACTTTGTCTTTTCTCAGATATTGTGATCCTGACTGCAGATAAAACGGATGTCGTTGCTGATCTGGTTCCCATATTTGAAGAGAGATACGTATGATTCTAGATTTTCCATGTCGCAAAACGTCGTAATTTTATGTCGGAATTATTAAGCCTTTTAACGCTATTCCTTTGTTTTTTAATCATTTTAATAATGGCCAAATTTTTTGGGAAAAGTGGTTTATTCGCCTACTCCGCAGTTGTTGTGATAGCTGCCAATATGCAGGTTTTGAAACTGGTTCAATATTCTTCAATGAACGAGCCTATCGCTCTTGGCACGGTGTTATTTTCCACGGTTTTCGTAGTCGATAATATACTGACCGAGTACTATGGCGTCGAAACTGCCAGAAAATGCGTGGCAGTGAGTTTTTTCTCCTATCTGTTTTTTTCACTGGTAATGAAAATTACAATTTGGCATCCAGAAGTCGATTGCAAAAAATGCATAAACTTGCACCGCGAATTGAAAAACGTATTCTCTCCCTGTTTCGTATTTTTTATCTCCAGTCTCGCATCCTATGCTGTGAGCCAACTAACTGATATTCTTGTATTTTCGACGTTAAAAAAGTTAATGAAAAGTAAATGCCTATCTTTTAGGTCATTCATTTCAATGGCGATTTCGACATTTGTTGATAACTTCGTTTTTTCTGTTTTGGCCTGGATAGTTTTTTCAAAACATCCCATAAGTCTGTTTTTAGTTTTGAAAACCTACGTATTTACCGCCTACATGATTAGATTAATCATTGCCGCTCTGTGCGTTCCTCTAGTAAGATTATCCGGCACTGTGATATCAGGGAAACTCCATGTATAGGAACTTTGGATTTAACATTTTAAGTTCTTCGGAAAAATCAAGATTGGGAGTTATAAAAACGCCCCATGGGGAAGTCGAAACTCCCACCTTTATTTTCTGTGGAACCAAAGCCAGCGTCAAAGGAGTTTCTCCGCAACAACTATGGGAAGCAGAAACTCAAATCATATTGTCCAACACCTACCATTTATTTTCATATCCGGGAGCTGATTACATAAAAGAACGGGGAGGGTTGCACAAATTTATGGGATGGAACGGCCCAATGCTGACTGATTCGGGAGGTTTCCAGATGTTCAGTTTGGGCCATGGATCCGTTGCCGACGAAATAAAGGGGAAACGCTTTGGAGTTCCAACGCTAATAAAAATAAACGAAGATGGGGCGCTTTTTAAATCCTATTGGAACGGCAGTTTGCAGTCGCTAACTCCGGAAATATCCGTTGAAATTCAACGAAAGCTCGGAGCCGATCTTATTGTTGCGTTTGACGAATGCACGCCGTATCACAGCGACAAAAAATATACGGAACAATCGATGGAGAGATCTCACCGCTGGGAAAAGCGATCGCTGGATGAATTTATCAGGAAAAACGACTTTTCCCAGGCTTTATACGGAATAGTGCAGGGCGGAGTGCACCGCGATCTGAGAGAGCGAAGCGCAGAATTTGTGAGCGAAAATCCATTTTTTGCAACGGCCATCGGAGGGACGCTCGGGTCCACCAAGAAACAAATGTATGAAGTCGTGGAAATGACGATGGGCAAGCTCGATGTTTCACGTCCAATTCATTTGCTTGGCATTGGCGGTATTTGCGATATTTTTCGCGGGATCGATCTTGGAATCGATACCTTTGATTGCGTTCATCCAACGAGAATCGCAAGACATGGCGGAGCTCTGGTAAAACCGCAGTATCGAGATTCAAAAAAAAGGGAGCACATTAATCTGAAAAGATCGGAGTATTCCACAGACGATTCTCCCATCGAATCAGATTGCGACTGTTCCACTTGTCAAAATTTTTCAAGGGCATATTTGCACTATTTACTGAAGGCTAGAGAGCTCCTGGCTCTGCCCGCAATTACGGTGCATAATATTCATTTCATGAACAAATTGATGAAAGAAATTCGAGAAGGAATACGGAATAAAAATTTGGATTGCGTAAGGAATAAATGGTGTTGAAAAAAATAGCATTTTTATTTTTCTTTTTTTTCCAGAGCATTTTTCCCAAACCGGAGTTTCGCGATTTCAGATATGACGCCGAGGCGATTTTAAAAAAAGATCAGAGCATTGTGGAAACTATTACGGATATAGTTTCTGAATCGCAGATTGAAACTGAAATCCAACAGCTGCGTACTTTTCTGCTGCGGGATAAAACTGTCAGCAGCATAAGATCCCTAAAGGATAGAATTGCAAAGGACGTCGAGATCATTCACAAAAAAGCTCATATTCTTGGATTCTATGGAACAAAAATAGATTACAAAATTGATGCCGAGAAAAATCCATCGACCGGCCATGTCAGTGTAAAAATTTACATAGATCTGGGGAAAAAATTTAATTTAAAATTGAATGTTCATTATGTAAATCAAGATGAGGAATTCAATAGATCCTACGCTTCGGTTTTACAAAAGGATTTGCGAAGATTCAAGGCCTCCGTTGAAGAGATAAAATCTCTCATAAGTGTCGCCGTAGATGATTTACGGAGAAGCGGATTTTTCAAACCGGAAATTATTGAAAAAAAAGTTCATCTTGATTATACAAAGCAAGAAGCTACTTTGAATTTAATAATTAATCCGGGACAAAAAGTTTTCTTCTCGGACGTTGAGATAAAATCGTTTCCAGATATCAGCGACGATTTCGTAAGAAACAGAATTACCTGGGAGGAAGGCGACGTTTTTAATATCGATAAAATAGAATCAACAGTGGAAAATTTACGCAATACACAGATATTTTCAAAAGTAAAAATAAAGCCAAATGAAAATTCAATTCAGAATGATAAAATACCAATGACCGTAGAATTGCAGGAAGATAAAAAACGCACCATCGATATCGGTCTTCTGTATTCTGGTATGCGCAACATGAATTTTGAGAAAAAATCTCAAACCCAGAAAAGGTTAAAATCAATAATTGCGAGATTATCCTGGACAAACTGCAATGCTTTTGGAGGTGGAGAAAAACTAAAATTTCTGGTCGAGGGCACTCCCATGAAAGCGCAAGAAAAGAGATCCGACTACGCCTTTGAAGCAACGATATCTCAGCCGGATATTTTTCTAAAAAACAATACCGTCGATTATTGCATTGCGCGAAGACAGGAACTTACCAACGTTTTTTTCAAAAAAAGCGATCATATGTCTGTTAAATTTAGTTATCCAATCGTTGATTATCTTTTGATGAGAATAGGCATAGACACAGAAAAAAACTATGTGGATACCAGCGAAGTTTTCTTTCGTAATAAAAATAACAAAAAGGAGTACGATAACTTTTCAATTCCACTGGAATTTGTCGTTGATAAAACGGATGATTGGCTAAATCCAACATCCGGGTATCGTGTAACGACAAAATTTTCGGAAATATTTTTCAGGCGTTCGACCATCGGCAAACTAAAAACTTTCGATACGAATTTTTCCTATAACCATTCTCTGGACGATCTAAAGCGAACGGTTTTGGCTTTTAATGTATCAAGGAAATCTATTTTTGGACAAAAAATCGACGTAATTCCCATAGACAAAAGAATCTATGCAGGAGGTATGAGTTCCGTAAGAGGATTCGCCAATCAAATGGCGACAGAAATGATCGTTGGAGAAGATGTTCCTATGGGGGGAAAATCTTCGCTGGAATTTAACACGGAAATACGTAGAAAAATATCCGCAGATTTTGGGGGAGTCATATTCTTCGATGGTGCAAAAGTTTTTCAAAATAAGTCCTGCCACTGCGATCTACAAACTGAAAAAAAACGGTGGTTCTATTCCGTCGGAATAGGAGTGAGATACTTCACTGGCATCGGGCCGATAAGAGCTGATTTCGCATTTCCAATAAAGAGAAGAAGAAAGGTCGATTCGAAGGTGCAGTTCATCATGAGTTTGGGGCAGGCGTTTTGAAAAAGTCGGCCATTCGAAAATTTTTAAAAAAAATATCGCTTGCACTCGCGCTAATTACCGCGATTTTTGCGGGAATGCTACTAACCAATTCCGGTCGCGACCTATTATTAAACTGGGTGGCTTTTTTTCTTAAAACCCAGGGCGTAACATTCGCAATTGATAAGTTAGACGACGGAAAGAATCAAAAAATTTCCGTTCATCTTCCCAATGGGACGGAATTGAGCTTTTCCGACCTAGGCCTTAAAGAAAAACATTTTTTAGATGGATTATCGATTTGCGTGGACTCGTTTTTTTTCAGTGGAGCGGCGAAAAAATCGGATCCCAATGCGGAACTTCAGAAATTAATTCCTTTGATGCGAAAAATAAAATTTTTTGTGAAAGATTTTTCTCTAAAAAAATGTTTCCTGCGCATGGATGGCCGGACCTATCTGATAAGCGATCTAATTTATAACTCACAGAAAAACGAAGATTTTTTATCTGGAAAAATAGATGAAAAACAATGTGTTACTATTGTTTTGAAATGGGAAAACTGCGAATGTGTAGAATGCGTACTCAAATTAAATTCGGTTGGTAATTTAAAAATAAAATATCCGGAAAGAAAAATTACAAAATATCAACTTACTGCCAAAAGTGCAGGAATTAGCGTCATTTCCAACGGCAGCTATGAAAATTTCATGTCCGACGTAAAAATCGATGGGGCAGAAGTATCCTATCTAACTTTCGACAAGATTTGTTTTTTCGGAAATTTGTATCCATCGAAAAGAAATGCCGTTCTGAAAGCCGAAATAAATCTTGAGCAGCTACCCTATTTTAATTCCACACCGTCGGTTGTTGCGGATAATTTTAAAGATGTGCGTGGATATCTGGACGTTAATTTCGATTTTGCGACGGGATTAAAACATTGTGCCAGCGCCGTTTTTAAAAAGTCCAACGCCACCGTTGGGGTCGCCAACTGCGTCCACGAAAATGGAGAAACAAAAATCGACGGCAATATTGGTTGGATATCCGTTTTCGGTTTTGATTTCTCCAATTTTAGGTGTGAAATCAATAAAAAAAAAGAAGCAAACATCAATCTTTGTGGAAAAGATTTTGAGATAATTTCCAACATAAAATTTGGTGATTGTCTGGCGGTGGAAAAATTCGAATTAAAAAGTCCAAAGGGATTTTTAAAATCTTCAAATCAATTTTTTATAACGGGTGATCTGGACTGCTCCTTTGATTTTAATTTTAACCGATTGGATTTTTGGAACAAAATCCTTCCAATTTCTGGCTCCGGTTCTGGAAGTTTCGTTTATAAAAACAAAAAGATTTTGGGGCGAGGAAATTTCCCCAGACTCATGCTAAAGGATAGCGAATTTTATTCCGCAGATCTTTCGAGCGACGGACATAATTTCCAGGTAACGTCAAAAAGCGCACAAATATTCGGTGCGAAATTAGCAAACCTGGAGCTCAAAGTATCAGATAGGCATTTGAATTTATCCAGCAGGATAAATAAAAACGGCGTTTTAAAAGCATCGGGAGAAATTTCCGAATCGTTCAAAAAAATATCGATGAACGATTGCACAATCACATTTCCCCACAGCGAAATAAAACTGGAAACGCTCGTTCTGGACTCCATATTGAACAATTACAAGCTGCGTTGTGCTTTTTTTGAGGGGAAAAAACTCGGGAAGGCTGAGATCAATTTCAGCGATAAAGAAACAATGTGTCGTTTTAATTCATTTCCCGTGGAAAAATTTATGAAGTTGTTTAATCGCAATTTTTTAACATGCAAATTGAACGGAGATTTAGAATTAAAATCCGAAAACGGAAATTTTGTAGGAAACGGCAAGCTGTCTCTTGCGAATTTTATAGCCTCAAAACAAATTTTGGAATTATGCCTGAAGGTCTCCAACGGCGGAACCAAAATCGACGCAAACCTGAAAAACAATCGGGATTTAATAGAAGTTTCAGCTTTTCTTCCCGTTGTTCTAAAAAACAATGGAACCATTTTTAAAATTCATAACGATCTGCTGAATTGCCGCGTAACGGCAAACGCAAAACTGGAAAGAATTCTGGAATTACCAGACAATTCAGATTTGCACGGCGACCTGAATTGCGACTTCCGCATAACCGGCAGCTTCATCAATCCAATAATTTTTGGAAAGGCCGAACTGCAGAAAGCCAGTATCTCCGTTGGCGCCATCCTGCTAAAAAATGGTATTATCTCTTTGATTGGAAACGGAAAAAGCATCGATGTTTTACAGGCGGAATTCACCGATTACAAAAAGAAAAAAGCGCGAGTCTCGGGAAATGGAAAATTATTTTTTGATGGAATCGCTCCGAATATTAATACGAATCTTCGTCTAAAATTTGATAGTTTCACTCTTTTTGATTCAGATGATTTAAAAATTGATATCAAAGGAGAAGGCTCCATGAGTGGCCCGATCGACGATATGATTATCCGCGGAGATGTAAATGTAACCAGATGCCAAATACAGGATTTCAATTCCGAAGAGGATCGTCCAAATTTTCTGATCGAAAACGATCCATATATGAATAGCGATGGCAAAACAGAACAAAATAAAAAGGATTTTTTCAAATACTACGTTTCAATGCACTGCAAAGATGTGAAATTTACTGGGAATATTTTTGAAATGCACCTGGGTGGAGATTTGCTTCTATCGACTTTTCGAGAAAATGGAACTCTCATCGGAGAATTGAATCTATTCGACGGCAGGTTGGATCTGTTCGGAAAGCGAATGAAATTTGCAAACGGAAAAGTAACATTCCTCGAAGAATTTCCATTTAACCCGAAGGCATCATTTAAATGCAAGAAAAATTTCGGGGACATGGGCGTAGCACTGGATATAAAAAATAATCCTAGCAAGGGAGTATCTATAAAGTTGCACTCCACTCCCAGCTATACACAGGACGTAATTCTATCCAGAATGCTATTTGGAAAAGAGTTGAAGTATCTGACAGTAACCGAAGCAGCTCAGCTGGCCCATGTGGTTGCCGGTCTGAATCGGCGCGGATATATTTTCTCCGTCCTTAATACATTCCAAAACACCGGAGTAGTAGATAATATTTCGTTTGCAAGCACGGATAATCAATCAAACTCTTTGTATTCCAATTCTCAAAGCGCTTCTTTCCAAAACAATGTGAGTGTAAGTGCCGGAAAGTATATCCACGATAATGTGTACATAAGCGTAAACAAAAAAAACGAGGGAGCGTCCTTTGATATAGATTTCTCGTTAACTCCCCAAATTTCCGTAAAAGCTAACACCATGGGCGAAGCCGGCATCGGATGGAAGTATAGGTATTGACTCTGACTGACAATCGCTTGCAACGCGGTTTTTTGGTTTTTCCCAGGAACACCGTGAAGAGATCTTTCTCCGGACTAGGGAGACTTGAGGTTCGCTAAATATGGGAAATCATTGCAAAGTAACTCGCAAGCCCTTACTGCATCAGAATTCATCTTCGTGATCAGAATGACGACGTCATCGCCGGCTATGGTACCTATTATGCCCGCTTTATTCACATTTTGACGATCCACATATTTTTTATCTATAAAATGAGCCAACCCGCCGGCCTCTCCCGGCGAAGTATGTAGAACGACTATGCCGGATTCAGAAATCTGCATATTCAGAATAATTGGCAGACGATAATGGTTGATTTCAGTTATGACATAGATGCCGGAAACCTTTGTTATTTTCAGTTTTTTCAATTTTCTCGATAAAGTGGACTGTGCGATATCGATTCCCCTTTCCATCAGCTTTTTTTTCAGATGACTTTGCTCCGAAATCTCATTATTCCTAATGATATCAAGGATATGTTCACTAATTTGCTCGTCCAGCATTTTCTATCCAACTCCATTTCCACTATATCGCATTTTTTTCATATTTTGCTTGAAAAATTTTTGTTATGTGTTATATTCATAATATGAATAGAAAATGGAAAGGAAAAGTGATCGCGAACAGGTATATCAAAAAGTTGTTTTTCATTGCGGTATTCTCATTATTTGGGAATGTAGTCGAAGCAGAAGAAGATATAATTACGTTTGCGACATGCGCAGATTATCCGCCCTTTGAATATTATGATGAAAAAAATAATCTGATTGGATTTGATGTGGAACTGGCGCAACTAGTCGCAGCAAAATTACACAAAAAAGCTGTTTTCAAAGATATGTCCTTCGGATCCATCGTTGTGTCTGTACAAACAGAAATTGTTGATGCTGGGATATCCGCCATGGATATGACGGAGGAAAAAAAGAAACGGTTTGATTTCTCAAAGGGATATCACAGATCAGCGGTTTCTTTTGTATGCAAATCTGACAGACCCAACGATGTGTCGAAGATCGGCAGCTGCAGAGTCGCATGTCAATTGGGGTGCACGGGGCATGAAAAAATTATAAAGCAAAGGGCTCCCGATGCTGAAATAATCTTTTTTGATAAAATGAATGTGGCAGTTGAAGCTCTAAAGACGGAAAAAATAGAGTATGTCTTCCTGGATGATACGCCGGCCACCGAGTTTTGTAAAAAGAACAAAGGATTGCAAAAGCTTTTTGTTCAACACGACGATGAGGAATATGGGATATTGCTGAAAAAAGGCTCTCCACTGAAAGCACCAATTGACAGAGCTCTGGATGAATTGATCGCCGAAGGCAAGCTCGAAGAACTGAAAAACAAATATCTGGGGGCATAGATGGATGAGATTATTCCAACTTTTTCAATAGTTGGGCGTGGCCTGTGCTTTTCCATATCGCTTCTCGGGGGAAGCTTTATTCTAGGCATTTCTTTGGGAATTATTCTGTCAATTATTCGCCACAGCAGATTCGGTTTTTGGGTAGATAAATTGGTAAATGTAATAAGGGGAACCCCGCTTGTTTTACAACTAAGTCTCGTGTATTTCTCGCTTCCCTCCCTGGGAATTCACCTGAGTGTGATGCTATCCGGGATCATTGCATTTGGAATCAATAGCTCTGCCTACATTGCGGAAATTCTCAGAGCCGGCATAGAAAGTTTACCCAAAGGTCAATTCGAAGCCGCCGAAACGCTCGGGATACCAAAATACTATGCTTGGAAAGATATAATTCTGCCCCAGGTCGTTAGGAATGTCTTTCCGGCGCTTATTAACGAGATCATTGCCGTACTAAAGGAGACGTCTATTATTTCCATAATTGGCGGAGCAGACATAATGCGGCATTCCCAGATAGTTGCAGCTGAAAAGTTCGACTATTTCATGCCTCTATGCGTTGCTGGAGTGTATTACTACCTATTGGTGAGCCTGATTGCATTTATCGGGAAAAAAATTGATGTGAAAATATCATGTTGAAAGTCAGTAATGTTTCCAAGTCCTTCAATGGCGTAAAAATACTGGATAATATAAGCCTGGAAGTTTTGGATGCCAAAATATTGGGGCTGGCTGGCCCCTCGGGAAGTGGAAAATCAACGCTACTACGCTGTATACAAAAATTAGAAACAGCTGATTCTGGTTCGATAGAATACAATGGGAAAACTGGATTCATGTTTCAGGATTTTCAACTGTTTCCACATATGACTGTTCTGCAGAATCTACTTTATGCACCGAGTATAGGCGGAAAAAATCTTAAAAACAGAGCCATTTCTCTGCTGAAAGATCTGGGAATAGAATTCAAAAAACATGAATATCCGAGATCGCTATCAGGAGGTCAGAAACAGCGGGTTGCGCTTGCCAGAACCCTGATTACAGATCCGGATATTATCCTCTGCGATGAGCCCACGTCCGGCCTGGATGTGGCAACAACCAATGATGTGGTCCAACTGTTGAAATCCGTAAATGTGAATACAATCACGATGGTTATCGCATCACACGATCTGGATTTCCTCACAAAAATATCCGATACGATTGTTCTCCTGAGAAATGGACAAATTGTTACAAATATCAACCCCTGCGATATCAGTGACCCCATAGGATATTTAAAAAAATATTACAAATAACACAAAAGGTGGCAAAAAAACGCCGAAATATTTGGGATTAGGTTTCCGACGCACTAAGTTTCGATAGATATTGCTCCATGGAGCTGCCGTAGACAGACATCATGGCCTCGTAAAAAGCAGCGTTCATTTCATGTCGAACGAATGGCTTTCGCGGATG
>JAIRMS010000057.1 GCA_031258475.1 Holosporaceae bacterium | reverse complement strand
AGAGACCATACCCTATCTGTTATATCATGTCTCCTGTGCGCCAATTGTTGCATAGCCATTCTCCATACTACAATAACTACGCTATCATATCAGATCCCTCTCCTGACGACAAGCCCTAGTGAAAACTCTTCTGAAATGTTTAATTTTGCTAAAAAAGTTTTCGACCAAATGTCGTTCCTTGTAGAGATGTCTGTCGACTTCTCGTTTTTCCTTACAATTTGAGCGTGAAGGAATCACTGGTTCACATTTATTTTTCCCCCAAAAGTCCACAAATTTTTTGAAATCATAGCCTTTGTCTGCTAAAAGTTTTGTGTCAGTGAGATCTTTGGTGAGTTCTTCTGCTCGTGTTATATCATGCTCATTTCCAGGACTTAGAAGGAATTTTACCGGATTTCCGAGCACGTCAACCAGAGCGTGAATTTTTGTGGAAAATCCTCCGCAACTGCGCCCGAGATCATCGTTGGATTCCTTGCTATATCCTGCGGTACACTGATTCGCACGGATAACCGAGCCATCGATCATGAATCATTCATCATCGATTTCCTGAAAATGTTCGAACAAAGCTTCACAAACGTCACGTTTTTTCCATCTTAGAAATTTTTGGTAGATAGAAAAACAATCGCCGTATTTTTCGGGCAGCATTCTTACTCGACAGCCGGTGCGGCATAAATAGAACACAGCTTCCAAAAAATTGCGGATTTTGGACTCATTTCTCGTGTGAATTCCGGGAAGGGTAACCAAAAAACTATAAATCTTTTGAAACGCTTCTTCTGATATGTTATGACTCATCGTTGTATAAATCTCATTTTTTAGTACTTATATGGTTTATATAACTTTTTTAAAATTTTCTAGATCTCGCTAACAGAACCTAGTGTGATTTTCATTTTCTGGATTGCTTCGCTACACCCGCAATGACGGAAAGTAGAGGCATCGTCATTGCGAGGAGCGCAGCGACATGGCAATCCATTACACTCTCAGTTACGCGCCTACGGCGATCGAGCTAAATGCTGAGTATAATCGAACATATCAAAAATAAAAAATAAAAACATATTGACATTAACATTAAAAAGTGTATGGCTCGGGGCTTTTCGGAAAACTCTATGTATCCATACTGTATGGGTGTACATTGCCTTTCAACTTTACCAGATGGGAGTTGTGACCTTATATCGATACTCTTCTTCGCAGGCCAGTTCACAGATCCCTCATTCAACGAGAAAGCCAACAAAGTGACCTCGAGGCTCAGAGATCATTTCTAACCGCGCCACCGTCCTCCTGTAGAACCCTCATAAGCCTCTGAAAAATCGTATTTGGACATCGGTCGACACTTTAATTTATCTTAGTTAAATAATTGCGAGATAGTTGATTTTCGCGTGTTAAACGTTATATTAACTAAGTATGGTGTTATAGTGTTGTGTTTTTGTATGTAGCATGGAGAAGTGTATTGAGAATATCAGGAATATCGAATCGTGTTAGAATATTGTGTGGCGGTGTTTTGATGAGCATCGGCTATTCTCCGCTACTAGTTGATTTTTTCGCATCCAATGGTGCTAGCATTAAGGCTGGCGAACAGATCGCTTTTTCGTCTGAGAATGAAACGGTTCCATTGATGCTTGCGAATTTGCTAAACGAAGAGAATTTTGTTCAGGAACTTCTGAAAAGTAAATTATCAATCGATAGATTTCGTGTGGGAAGTGAGTCCACTGCTGGCAGCTCCGCCGATGGATTTTATGTGGCGAGCAGGTCTGCTGATAGTTCCGCTTTGAAAGCTCCTCGTAAATTATCTTCAAACGTCAGTCCAGTAAAAATTATTTCCAATGGGGAGTTTTCCGGATCCAAATTCGTTAAAAGCGAAATCACGTCGAATTTCTACAAAGATGCACGCAGCCTTGGAATTCCTGCCGTTGTGGTGGACAGCGTGATAAGTAATCTGTCCTCCAAAGTAGATTTTTGGCGTTCTTTAAAAAAGGGAGATGCCTTCGAGATACTCTATGGTCAGAAAAACGTGATGTTATATTCAAAAATTACGACGAAGCGTCGTCAGTTCGCAGTTTACAGAGTTAATCAGGGAACAAATAATTCCGCCTATTATTTCGATAATGGGGAGAAAGTAGCCGCAAGATCGAATTCCAATCATTTTGCTCAGCCGTTGAAGGGGAAATTGTGTGTATCGTCTGCATTCGGTCGCCGTTTTCATCCAATAACAGGAAGGTATCATTACCATACCGGCGTTGATTTCAAAGCTTCGCATGGCTCTCCTGTCTTTGCTATTTGCAATGGCACCGTTACGAGAGCCTCACGATATTGTGGATATGGAAACTGCATAGACATAAAACATCAAGCAGGATATAGCAGCAGGTATGGTCATCTCAGCAGATTCATGGTTCGCAACGGGACTAAAGTTAAAAAAGGGCAATTAATAGCTTTTTCGGGATCGACTGGAGTATCGAGCGGTAGTCATTTGCACCTGGAATTGGCCAGAAACAATAACGTGCTGAATCCGTTGAGTTTAAAAATGATTCCCGAGGAAGTGCCAATGATACAGAACAGAAGCCGTTTTCAAGTTCTGAAGAAGCAAATAGAGCGGATCTCAGCGGGCAAATAGTATGTCAACAGGTTAAAATGGGAGAATTTCTGCCCTGGCCGGAGGTTGCTCGTCGTGGAGCGGTTGCGGAATGTTCTTAGTCAATACACAGGGTTTGCTCGATGATTCTTTGAGAGTTATAGGCGATGAATTAGATAACGCGCCGGCGGACGAGCGATTTATCTCCGTTGATACGGAATTTATACGCGAAAATCTAAAAAAGCCGCTACTGTGTCTGATTCAGATCGCAACTCCGAGCGATGTTTTTATAATCGATCCCATTGCGGTTGACGTATCTCCCCTGGATCGAGTTTTTGGCGATTCAGAAATCAAAAAAGTATTTCACTCTGCCTCTCAGGATTTGGAAATGCTGTCTTTGTGCGGAATCGTTACAAAAAATTTCTACGATACCCAACTCTACGAAGCAATTCTGAGCACTGATAGCAGTATCAGTTACCAATCGATAGTTTCGAGGTACCTGGACAAAAAATTAGAAAAAGTCTATTCCAGGAGCGATTGGGAAAGGCGTCCACTGAGTAAAAAACAACTGAAATATTCGGCGGACGACGTTTCCTATTTGAGAGAGGTTTATAAAGGGCAATTTCGCAAATTATGCGAGTTAAATCGCGAAAATTGGTTGGACGAGGAATTGCGGCGTATAATGATAAAGCCAAATAACGATTTTTCCTCAACGCTTGGCGAGCATGGTCTGGAAATTTACAATCGATTGAACGAGTGGCGAAGTGAAAAAGCCGTTGAGAAAGATATTCCTCCGGAATCAATAGCGGAAGATGGAATTATAAAAGCGATATGTAAAAAAGGCGTGGAATTCATTCAGCATATTAAAAATTCACGAAACGTGAAAAACGAGAATCATAGAGAATTTTTACGTTTCGCGGAAAAAGTTGCAGAGGGACTAGAAATTAAGGAGAAGGACAACAGTCGGCGCGTCGCTATTAATCTGCTGAAGACGCTCCTGGGAATTTGCTCGCAAAAACACGACGTCGCCTCGTCCATTATCGCAACCTCAAGGGATTTGGAAAAACTGCTCGAGAAAGATCAGAATACCAAATGCCTATCCGGATGGAGAAACGAAGTCTTCGGAAAAAGCGCGATTAAGTTGCTGAACGGAGAAATTTCGCTACGAATTGACGGGACAGAGGTTATAGCGGAATGAAAAACATCATTGCGATTTCCGCCTGCCTGAAGCGATGCTCGATTGCGATTTCCTATGAAGATAATCTGTACGAAGTTAATGAAAACGTCGACGCCGCCGCAAATTTGGTTTGGCTTGTGGACAATCTTGTAAAATCAAAAAACGTGGATTTAAAAAAGATTGAGGGAATCGTAGTTGCATCCGGCCCAGGGTCGTTTACGGGAATTCGGGTGGCCCAGAGCTTTGCCAAAGGACTGGCTTTGTCTCTGAAACTTCCGGCTGTTAGTCTGAGCTATTTCGACGTGATCGAAAGTATTTGTGTGGATGAAAATTTTCAAGATGTTGTTATCGTCATAAAAAGCGAAAAAAACCAGATTTATTACAAGACCGCTGATAAATCCGGAATATCCTCCTACGAATCTCTGGCAAACGAAATAAACAACGGGGCTGTGTTAATCGGCGACGCAATTGAAGAAATAATTCCACATTTAACAGGCAAAACCGTTCGGACAATTTGCAACACCGATTTCAGAAACGCCAGATATTTGTTGAATTTTTCGCCAAGAATTACTCGAACGTCGAAGATTAGTCCATATTACATGGGCAATTAGAATAGACAAAATAAAAAGATACTTGCACAAGGACTGCTTTGGAAGTGCAAAGTTAGCACTTCCAAAGTAATCTTTGCATAATTGAATATGTCAAAAAAAAACAAAACCATATTGACAATCAAGTTCCTCATGCTGGTCGTTTTCGATTGATCTGCCACCTGTGGTGAATGTCCCCGCCTTAGGCTGCCCATTCTCTTCCGGTGCGCGTTCTACCTGCCCACTTTTTAGCCGCGGGCTTTCCTTCTTCCACTTTCTAGCTTGCCATACGGATTTCATACCGCTTCATTTGCATTTCAAATTCACACCGGTTCCCGTCAATGACCTGCCCGTTTGCGTCAAGCAGTTGCACATATGGCAAAATAGGCTCGATAATAGAGAAGTTGTCATGGAACCACTTAATCGTTAAGGGAAAGAATCTTCCCTCGTCACGGGAAAGTTCCGGTACACCACGAATCGTTTCATGAAGTATCTGGGCAATCGCTATCGCCTCTCTGTGAATGAGGGGTCCGAACTGTTTATTGAGAGCCTTCCAAGCTTCACTGTTCTCTGGGGCAAATCCCTCCAGTGCGGCGGCAACTGTTCTTTTTTTATTCCGATTTTTTCGCCCCACAGGTTGTGCACGTGTACGCCTTGGCGTGCAACTCGTAGGCATCACAGAGCCAGTGGAGATTCTTCGCATATCGTCCCCATATGGCAGATACAACCTCATAGCCTGGCACTCAAAAACCAGCGCCACGCACAATACTCCGACAGGAACTTTCAAAATTGCTTTTAATCCCTAAGGGTTAAATTCCCCGCAGCTCTGCTGCGAAAAAAGAACAGAAAGCAGAATCTACTCAATACCCCGTCCGCTTGCGGCGGGGTCGTTTATTTTTTAACTAAAAAATATAGGAATTTTCATGAGATGCCCTTGGCCCGATCCATGGACTTTTTCAAAAAGCTGTAATAGCATTGCATCACTATATTGTTGTGGAATGAATTATGTCGGTAACCAACGAAAACGTAAAAAAAATCGCTCATCTAGCTCGCATTCGAGTGGACGATTCCCAAATTAGCGAAGTTAGAGATAATTTAAACAAAATTCTTGATTTTGTCGATCAGCTCGAAGAGGTCGATTGTGAAGGAGTTGACGCAGCCGTCGACCAATATGCGACCACTTTGCGCGAACGACGGGATGTTTGTCTCGCCTGCGATCTCACGGTCATGAATAATGCTCCACAGAAAGAGAATAATATGTTCGTTGTTCCAAAAGTCGTTGAGTAAATTATCCAAAGGTGCGTTATGGAAAAGGTCTATATGACTCCCGAGGGATTCAAAGCCCTTGAGGACGAGTTGAAAAAGCTTAAATTTGTAGAAAGGCCGGACGTTGTAAACGCCATTTCTGCGGCGCGGGCTCTTGGTGATTTGTCAGAAAACGCGGAATATCACTATGCGAAAGACAAGCAGGGTTTCATAGAGGGGCGAATCAGAGAATTGGAGTCCAAGCTATCAAGGGCTGAGGTTATAGACGTTAAAAAGCTTGGAGGAAGCGGAGTTAAATTTGGTGCCACCGTAACACTATTCGACGACTCGGCAGACGAGGAAGTTTCGTATAAAATCGTGGGGATTGACGAAGCAAACGTAAAAAAGAAGCTGCTTTCGGTTGAATCTCCACTGGCAAGAGCTCTGATTGGGAAAAACGTGGGCGACGAGATAAAACTGGAA
This sequence comes from Holosporaceae bacterium, assembly GCA_031258475.1. Lineage (GTDB taxonomy): Bacteria > Pseudomonadota > Alphaproteobacteria > UBA3830 > UBA3830 > JAIRMQ01. The sequence goes on along the minus strand of JAIRMS010000057.1, from coordinate 2,711 downwards.
ACACCGTCCGGTAAAAAAGAATATGAAATCGTAAAAATAGAGTATATTTGAGCATGGAGGCCGCGATTGTTTGATTTAGTTGGAAAAATCGCTCTTGTCACGGGAGCGACCGGAGCTATCGGTGGAGCGATTGCGCGTGTTTTACATAGAATGGGAGCGACCGTCGCAATTTCCGGCACCAAGGTCGATAATCTGGAATCGCTGACGAGTGAATTATCGGAGAGAATTCACGCTTTCCCCTGTAATCTGAGTCTTGCAGAGGACGTTGATAATTTGATCCCCAGCGTGGAGCGCGTCTGCGGCCGGGTCGATATTTTGGTAAACAACGCCGGCGTGACAAAAGATAATCTTATGATAAGAATGACGGATGAAGATTGGCGGAGCGTGGTCGCAATGGATCTGGAGGTTCCGTTTAGGCTAATGCGGGCAGTTTCCAGAAATATGATAAAAGAAAGATGGGGACGCATCATAAATATTTCCTCAATTGTTGGAGCGATTGGGAATCCAGGACAGTCCAACTACGCGGCAGCCAAATCCGGTCTGTTTGGGCTATCGAAATCTGCAGCCGCAGAGTTCGCCGCGAGGAATATTACTGTAAACTGCGTAGCTCCTGGGTTTATTCAGTCTCCAATGGTTGAAAAAATTCCGGCGACTCGCAAAGAATACCTGGAGAAGAGTATTCCCATGTCCCGGGTCGGCCGACCGGAAGAGGTCGCCGCCGCCGTCGGGTTTCTGGCCAGCAACGAAGCTTCCTACATCACCGGACATGTGTTGCACGTAAACGGGGGCATGGCAATGATATGATCCAATGAAAATTGTAAATTTGCTGTTTTTTTTTAATGGAAAAGAGGAGGAGTGTGTTCTTGCCGTTGCGAATACTTCGGACTTTTCGTTGGAAAACCTGAAAGAGTGGCTATCTGACGGAGAATTGGAAAAGCTAGATCGCATTGGCATAGAAAAAAGACGAAAAGAATTCTGTCTCGGAAGAGCGACCACAAAAAAAGCCCTTAGCTCGTTTGTGGACGGGTTGGTGTTTCGAAACGTCAATATAATAAATGAAAAGTCCGGCTGTCCTGTTATTGGAAATTCCGATTATGCTACATCGATTTCCCACGCTGGAGATGTTGTCGCCAGTCTTGTGTTCAAAGGAAATTTTTCCTTTGGACTGGATATTGAAAATTTAAAAAGAAATTCAATCAAGGCCGTTAAATCCGTAATTTCCGATGGAGAATCAATTCCGGACGATGCGAAAAGTCTGATGGCCGCGTGGACTCTGAAAGAGGCGCTGGGGAAAGCCCTGAAATGCGGATTATCCCTGCCATTCGAAGAATTCGAACTGTCGCAGTTCACGCAAGACACTGATCGTTTTTCCTGCTCCTATGCAAAACACCCGGAATTTAAAGGAGGCGCCGCAGTTTATGATGATTATTCCTACGCCATCGCCTATCCGGCTGGAATATCCGGTTTCCAGATTAAATTGATGTATAATATGATGATCAAAAATATGCAGAAGTGAACAATAATGAAGATAACCATTTTGGGCTGCGGATCGTCAAGCGGAGTGCCTGCGTTGAAGTATGGCTGGGGAAGCTGTGATCCGAATAATCCAAAAAATCGGCGTTTGAGATCTTCCATAATAATAGAAAAAGGAAATAATTCGCTGCTGGTCGATACTTCTCCGGATCTTCGTCAGCAATTGCTGGATCATGGCAACGATAAAATCGACGCTGTGATTTTCACCCATGCTCATTATGACCACATTGGCGGCATAAATGAATTGCGGCCCATATTTCACGGGCAGGAAGAGCCCCTACATATTTATGCGAAACAATTCGATCTATCGCTGATAAAAAGGGGCTTTTTTTATTTATTTGAGGAAAACGATTATAGAGTCTACAAATCCTACATGGAGGCACACATTATCGAAGAAAAATTCACAATAGGAGATATATCCGGCATTTGCTTTGAGCAGGATCATGGTTTTTCAAAATCGCTGGGCATTCGGATAGATAATTTCGCATATTCCACGGATGTTGTGTCGTTGAACGACGACAATTTCGAAAAATTAAAGGGAATCGACACCTGGGTTGTGGATTGTCAATCAATGAAAAATGCCAAGCCCACCCACGCACACCTGGACTTGACGCTAAAATGGGTGAAAAAAGTGGCTCCTCGGCGGGCTTTCCTGACTCACATGGGAACAACAATGGACTACGACACTCTTCTGCAGATACTGCCCAAAAATGTTGAACCTGCCTACGACAAAATGATCATCGAAGTCTGATATAGATGAATCACTTGGGAAGTGCGCAGTCAGCACTTAGCTTGAATCGCAGGCGCGTAGCCGAGGGGGGAATGGATTGCTTCGCATGCTCGCAATGACAAGAGGATAATATTACTGGATTGCCACGTCGCTACGCTCCTCGCAATGACGAGGAGTGGTAATGTTACCCGCCCCTCCTCGTCATTGCGAGCGAAGCGAAGCAATCCAGAAAATGAGAATCGCACGTTCAAACTGATTCAAGTACAAATGTGCAAAGGTTATCATCGTCGCGATTATGCAAAAACTGAAGCATATCTTCTTCGGTACTTTAACCCCTGACTCTGCATTAAGTTAGTCGGTCTATTTCAATTTTTTTGAAAATCTTTTTATTTTTAGGGCTTGTCGTCAGGAGAGGGATCTGATATGATAGCGTAGTTATTGTAGTATG
>JAIRMS010000054.1 GCA_031258475.1 Holosporaceae bacterium | reverse complement strand
CAGGTCTTTTGTAAATATGCTCGTTCATTCGATTTCTACTCTCATCGCTCATCAACTAAAACCGTCCAAGCCTTCTCTATCAATCCAATATTACATCCAGAATAATCCATTATTCACGTCAGTAATATTATTCCCTCGTCATTGCGAGCGAAGCAATCCATTCCCCCTCGGCTACGCGTCTGCGATCAAGCTAAATGTGACTTCGCACTTTCAAAGTGATTCATGTATAAAAACAGCCCTGGGAATCTGCCTAGGGATTGGATTGAAATTCATTCGTTAGAGATCATTTTTATGGCTCCACACGGGCATTCAGACGCGCAAATTCCACAACCTTTGCAGTAATCGTAATTTATTTCAAGGGAACCGTCCGGATGCTTTACTATTGCGTTATCGGGACAATACCCATAACAATTATCGCAGTGAAAACAATTTCCGCAGGAAAAACAACGGGAAGCCTCTTCTACAATTTCACCGTTCAAATGATAAACGCTTTCCTTTCTTCCGTTTTTTTTGAAATAGGCGATGTTTAATTTTTTAAAATAAGCCGTTTCGTTTTTAGCGTTTGAGATTATTTCAATTCCTTTGAGGTAAGCGTCTATGTGTCTTGCGGCTTTTTTCCCATGTCCGATTGCGTTTGTCACGGTACGTTTTCCTGAGACGACGTCCCCGCCGGCAAAAATTCCTTTTGCGCCTGTCATCATGTTTTTATCGACTTCGATTACGCCTTTTTCAGAGGTTTTGATTTCGTCGATTTCACGAAAAATTCCCGCGTCCACTTCCTGGCCAATGGCGAAAATCACGCTATCTGCGTAAAAAATCTCGACCTTGCCGGATTTCGATAAAATATCGTGTTCTTCGTCGTAATTCATTTTATCGATGATGATTTTATTTCCATCGATCGCGCTGATTGTGCGAAGACAAAGAATTTCTATTTTTTCGGCCAAAGCTTCGTTTATTTCCGTTTCGTGAGCCGGCATATTGTTGATAGTACGCCTGTAGATGATTTTTACGCTCTCGGCTCCAAGACGCAAAGCTGCTCTGGCCGCATCAATGGCGGTGTTTCCCCCTCCATAGACGAAAACCTTCTTGCCAAGGTCTGGTAAATCATTGGGAGTATCTTCCAGTTTTCGGAACAAATCTATCGCGTCGATAATATTCGATTTTTCTCCTATTTCCATATTTGCTTTGGTCGCCATGCGCGCTCCAATTGATATGTAGGTCGCGTCGAACTTGCTGATTTCCTCTCTAAGATTCTCGATTTTTTTGCCGCAAATGATTTTTACGCCAATGTCTTTTATCCTTTTGATTTCAGCGTCGATAATATCGTTGGAAAGCCTATACCTTGGCACGCCGTAGCGCATCATTCCGCCGGGTTTAACATGACTTTCGTATACGGTTACGCTGTGGCCAAGCATTTTCAGGAAATAGGCGGCCGACAATCCGCTCGGACCTGCTCCAATGATAAGTATCTTCTTTCCGCTATCCTTGGAAACGTTTTCAAACTTCCAGTTGTTAGCGATGGCGATGTCGCCAATCGATCTCTCAATTAAATTAATGTTCACAGCTCCGTCAAACTGGCCTCGATTGCAGGTTCTTTCGCAGGTGTGATAGCAAATACGCCCCATTATCGCCGGAAATGGATTATCTTTTACGATTATTTCCCAGGCTTCGCGAAATTTTCCAGTTTTGGCCAGGGACAGCCAAAGTTGAATATTCTCTCCCGCTGGACAGGTTGCGTTGCACGGCGGCAATCTTTTCACATACTCTGGCCGCATGGTTCTCCATGATCCAGTGTGATTGCAGAGACTTGTGGAAGCTTCAAGAACCGTAGCAAAAGGCTTAGTCATACGAGACATCTCCGTTCAACCTGTATCTTTCTATATTGGCATTCGCAATATTTTGCAGAACTCCAATTGCATCGGGCGCAACATCTTTTCCGAATAGATGGGCGAATCTTCTTTGAGTTTTTAGGTAATTTTCCACTGGAATAAGGTTTTCAATCAAAGTTGAGGCCGTCAGCTTTCCGTTTTTCGCTTCGAATAGCGGAAATAAACCGCATTGAATCGCCAATCTTGCGATTTGTATCGTCTCCGAAGTTGGAAACCCCCAGCCCAGTGGACATGGTACGTGAATGTGGACGTATTTTGCTCCACGAATTTCTATTGCCCTCGATACTTTTTCTTCCAAATCAGGAATATTACCAATGCTTGCGGTGGCTACGTAGGGAATTCCGTGCGCCATGGCGATCTGTGGGACATTTTTACCGGTCTGAGGATCATTCCCCATGTAATTCTTGTTTGGAAGAGTGGTCGCAGTTCTCGCCAGAGCAGGAGTAGCGCCGGATCTTTGTACCCCTGTGTTCATATAGGCCTGATTGTCGTAGCAAATATATAGAACGTCGTCGTTACGATCGAACATTCCCGAAAGACATCCCATGCCGATGTCGGCCGTAGATCCATCTCCTCCGTGGGCAATAACGCGAATATCCTCTTTCCTTTGGCTGCGGAGAGCAGCGGCCACTCCGGTGGCCACAGCCGGCGCATTTCCAAATAAAGAATGAACCCAGGGAACTTTCCAGGAATTTTCTGGAAACGAGCAGGAAAAAACTTCCAAACATCCGGTTGCATTAACGACCATTATTTTGCCGGCGGCGGCATTATAGGCCGCGTCGATGGCGCATCTGGCTCCCAACGCTTCTCCGCACCCCTGACATGCCCTATGTCCGCTTGTTAGGGTGTTAGGCCTATCGCAGTTCGACTGAACTGCGGCGTTTTCTTCGTTATTTCCAAGGGTAAAATTCGACATCACGTGCTTCCTTCGCAACCACAACATTTCATTGGAGTGTATTCCCGGGCGATAATATCCTCTTTTAGGCCCAAAAACGTAGTTCTTGCATGATCTTTCATCAAAAAACACTCTTTCAACATGAGTTTTGTGATAGATCTGCCGCCAAGACCGGCGATGACCGAAACAATTTCAACCTTCGTATTTTTCAAGGCCAGCTCAATTTCCTGGGATAAGATACCTCCGACTCCGGGAGCAAGCGCTTTTTCAACGACTATTACTTTTCTGGCGTTTTTCAAGGAATTCATGATAATTTCGGCCGGGAATGGTCTGTAACTAACTATCGAAATAACGCCAAAGCTTTGTCCATCTAAGTTTAATTCGTCCACCGCGTCTTTTATCGTTCCGGCAACGGATCCAAGCGTCACAATAATTGTCTCAGCCCCATCGACGCAGTACCTTCTCACAAGCCCACCGGAATCTCTTCCGAATTTCTGTTGAAACATTTCGCCAACGCACTGAATTATTTCCAGAGAATCCGTCTGCCTTCTGTGCGCCAGATACCGAACCTCCATGAAGTATTCCGGTGAAACCATAGCCCCAATGGCGATTGGATTGTCCACGTCCAGACTGACATGAGGAACATACGACGGTAGAAATTCGTCAACTTCTCCCTGGGGAGGAATATCAACTCGATCATAGGCGTGGGTCAGAATAAATCCGTCGACGCAAACCATAACAGGACATTTTACTTTTTCTGCAATTTTAAAAGCCTGTATATGCAGATCCAGAGCCTCCTGATTGGTTTCGGCGAAAAGCATGATCCAGCCTGCATCTCTCACAGACATGGCGTCGGAATGATCATTCCAGATATTTATTGGGGAACCTATTGCCCTATTTCCGAGAGTCATTACTATTGGCAGTTCCAGTCCCGAAGCGTTGTAAACCGCCTCTATCATATAGAGCAATCCCTGACTCGAAGTGGCGGTGTAGCTGCGGACTCCCGTCGCCTGCGCGCCAATCGCAACGCTCAGCGCGGCCATTTCGGATTCCACGTTAATAAACTCACAATCGGACAGTTCCCTGTTTCTTACAAGCTCTCCAACCCCTTCAAGAATGTGGGTTTGAGGAGTGATAGGATAGGCGCAAATGACTTTCGGTCGGCACAAAGCCACTGCTTTGGCAATGGCCTGGGATCCCTCCAACTGGTAAAGCATTAAATTCCTTTCAAAGTCTCTTCATAGGCGATTTGGGCAGCTTTAATATTCTTTTCGGCAATGGAACCGGAAAATTTCGTTTTTATCGCCTCGATTACCGAATCTATTTTGATAATTTTCGTCAGGGCCGCAAAACTTCCAAGCAAAACGGCGTTGGGGATCGGTCTTCCGACGTGCTCCAGAGCGATTCCGGTGGCGTCGATGCATTTTATATTAACGTTTTTCACAGGATTTGAAATTTCGACGGATGAATTGACCAGAACGAAACCGTTTTCCACCACTCCTTGAAAAGCGTTGGAGGATTCTATAACTGTTCTATCCTGAATTATCAGGGCGTTTGGTTCAAGAACCGGCTCCCGAAGCCGAATTTCTTTGTTGGAAATTCTGCAAAAAGCCATAACCGGAGCCCCCATTCTTTCAGATCCAAAACTGGGAAACGCCTGGGCGTGTTTTTTTTCCAAAAACGCCGCGATGGATAACATTTCAGCTGCCGTAACAACGCCCTGTCCACCTCTGCCATGAACTCTTATCTGAAACATTACCACGCCCTACAAACCAAAACGCCATAACAATACATAAGATGGTTAAATAAATAAAGCGAGTTTTTAACTTTGCGCATTTAGGATTATGCAAATTTTGCTGAGTCGTCGAATTGCCATATAAACGACGACGAAAATTCCCCTAACCGAGGAGAAAAATGTTCATATAAAAAAACCGAAAACCACAATACATCTACTTAGATTTAGAAGTATAGGGCTTTCTACGGTAGGCAATCGCCGCAAGTTGGCTCTCTTCTGGCAGGCAGGTTACTCTTACCTTTGCACGACCGTTTCTTCGAAATCCGAGAATTTCAGCCGCCTTCTGTGAAACATCTATTATTCTTCTATTGGTTTTTGCGAACGGTCCACGGTCGTTGACCAATAATTTAACCTTTTTCTTATTCGCCAGATTTTCCACAATAACTACGCTTGGAAGCGGTAAGGTCCTGTGTGCTGCCGTCAACTTGTTTTTTTCGAACGTTCTGCCGGTGGCGGTCGGTTTCCCGTGGGATTCGTATCCATACCAGCTGGCTTCTCCCACAGCGGTGTATTGATAATTAATTTGTGGATAGTACTTAACTCCGTTGACTATGTAGGGCCTTTCGCTGCCGGAATGCCAATACTTCTCCCGATTTTCATCCATGCTCGAACACGAGATCAACGCCAGCAAAAGGAATACTATTAATTTCTGAAATTTGATATCATCACGCATAATTTTTTCCTAAGAGTTTTGTTTTGCACAGAAAAACTATGAAAGACCTCATAACCAACGTAAAACCTATTACTGCGAGGGATACTATCACAAAGACCCAAAAAATGAAATCCGGCTTTACGCAAAAGTCTGTAAACTCAGAATCGTTTTGTCCAAAAGAAAATCAACTGAATGTCATGAGTAGAAAGCTACATCGAAAATTTACAACCGAAAAAACAATTGATTTACATGGATTAACGCAGGACGAAGCTTTTAACGTGCTGTTGAATTTTTTCATCAAATGCCAATCGGAAAATGTAAAAAGAGTGCTTGTGATAACCGGCGGCAATGCTTTGAAAAAATCGGTTATACGGTCGTCTTTTCAGAAATGGATAAAAGAATTATTTGGAAACTACGTGGCGTCGTATTCCCAGGCAAATATTTGGCACGGAGGCCAGGGAGCGTTCTACGTAATTCTCAAACAGATTCCATTTGGAAGTAAATAAACAATCTTCGCTATAAAATATGGAGATGTCGAAACTTGTTATCAATTGGGTATCAAGTGGACAGGAAAATCGACGCATCAAATTGAGAACGCGATGCGTGGTTTTTCAGCAGGCAAAATCAGTGTTGAGTTGAAAACTAACCTGGTTCACCCTACTCAAGGATTAGATCGATAGCTTCATATCCAAAATTTGTACGATGAATAATCATTTCGATTTCTCTACCTGGCTCGATCGTCGTCATTTTATATCTTTTAAGGAGGCTGGAATGAATAAAGACGTCTTCTCCAGAATTTAATTTGGCAAATCCAAATCCCTTTAACGTGTTGAACCATCTTATAATCACTGTAACTTGCTCTGGTCTTCCCTCTTCTATTTCATATTTGTTGGAATGCAACAGTTTCACAATATTATCGACCTGGTATCCTCTATCTGATTTCACAATGTCGCATAAAATCACATCGTCATTTCCCAAATGGTTAATTCCAGATTTGTCCATCGCGGAAAAGTGTAAAAATATATCCTCGGATACATTTTCCGCTTCTATAAAACCGTACCCTTTGAACTGGCTGAACCATTTTATGCGGCCGGTGACTCTTAATGTCGTTTTTTCTTCCATTTTTATACTCATCACGATCAATCTTATTAGGATAAGGCAAAAAAATTTACATAAAGTTAATTTTGTATTTTTTGTCGATATTTTCTGTTAGAAAAAAGCTTTAGAATGGAGTCCCCTGTTTTTATTAATCAATTGTCAAAACCATGTAAGATCCGCAGGTCTATTGTTGTGTTGGGCTTTGCGAATAAGTTTCTCATTTGCCATTTGTGAAAAATTTTGGCGCGTTGTGATTTAGGGTTTTGCGTCCCAATCGATGCAATTTCGCTGAAATATTAACATCCGCAAGGGAGTAATAGGAGGGAAGAAACGATATCTTAGATTTTACCTCCATTGCTGCCAGCTGAATCTTCGCAGAAGTGTTGATAATTCTATTTTTTACATTAATCCAGGCGTTATAGACTGCGGTGCAATACGGTTTATAATATTTTGTAGCCCTCGAATGATAGTATCCGACGGCGTGAGTCCAGGAATTGTATGAATTTTTCAGTTCCAGCAAAAATCTTGCGGCGTAGTCGACGTTATACTTTGGCGTAAAAGCTTCTTCCAGAGTTCGAAATGCGTTGCTATGATGCAGCAAATTTACCTGCATACATCCAACGTCAATGTTTCTCTTTCCCCGGCCCATAAATCTTTTTACTGCGGCGACTGCTGCACTTTTGGTGGAGAAAAAATAACTTTTCCCTGCGACGCAAACTGCCCATGGGTATGGCCGTTTCTGTCTCTGTTTTATTGCATATCCGGATTCGACCGTTCCAATGGCCATTAGTAATCTGTGCGGAATGTTGTATTTTTTTTCTGCCCTTGCAATTTCGCTTTCGCACAGATCGTGCTGGGCAAAATATTCATATGGCCTCTGCTCGGCTCCGTCTATTTTAGAAAAAAACAGGATAACAAAACACATAAACACAGATCGAAACAGCAAAACACTTCACTCCTAAAAAATTGAGTTTCCTGTAATTTATGAAGCTCGAATCGTGCCATGTTTTATTAAATTAACTATTATTTGCGGATTCGAGGTTTTGTGATTAGCGAAAATTAATGGGGAAAGCCCCTATCTTCTTCCGTTAAACAATTATTAGGGAATTTTTACGGAAAAGATGCAATTTTTGCGCTTTGTTATAGATGAATCGCTTTGAAAATGCGATTTTTATTTTCTGGATTGCCACGTCGCTCTGCTCCTCGCAATGACGAGGAGGGGTTATTGCTTCGCTTCGCTCGCAATGACGAAATGGTGTTGTTTTAGAGACACTCACGATCATCATTGCGAGGAGCGTAGCGACGTGGCAATCCAGTAATATTATCCCCTCGTCATTGCGAGCGAAGCAATCCATTCCCCCTCGGCTACGCGCCTGCGATCAAGCTAAATGCTGACTGCTCACTTCCAAAGTGATTCATGTATATTCCATCATTATGATTTGCTGAAAAAAATCATCCTGCACAGCCGGTTGAAGCGCATTTAGAACGATTACCAAAATAGCTTTTTGACTTTACTGTTAATTTACCGTTGGGAGAATTTACCTCTGCTGCTCCGGGAATTTCGTCGATTTTTGCGTGATTCTTTCCGGCAAACGATTTGATTTTATACTCTATTTTCCTATCGCCTATTCCATGCGATTTTTTCCCATAATATTTTGCTCTATGGGATCCAGCTGCATTACGATGTGATATATACCTATTCGTCGCATTTCTCGATAATCTCACGTTTTTTACCGTATATATTCTGTTGGAAAGAGAAGGAAAGCGGGAGTGAGAGTGCGTTTTATATCTATTCATCCTGTGCGTTCTGTGCGTTTTGTGTCCATTCATCCCGTACGTTTTATCTTGTTTCGAATGTTCTGGCAGAGGTTTTTCAGCTTCTTTATTTTTTAGGTTTTGGGGGGAAGCATTTTCTCGCACATGTTGTTGCTCTGGATGCTTTTTCTCTTCCGTTCCTCCATAGTGTCTATCCAGAGTTTTGTCGAGACGATCGAGATCTTTTCTTAAATTGCTTATCTGCTTATCGATTCCCTGTTCTTTCAATACTTGTGGAGTTTTGGCATTTATTCTAGTTGAATCGACGCTTTTATTTATTTTTAGAAGACCGTCGACGATCGAATGTACACGATTTTTCGTATCTCCAGCTTTATTGCCCCTATCTCCGTCGTTGGCATCTTCCTCACCATCCCCCTCCCCATCATCCTCTTCCTCTTCATTTTCATCGTCTTCGGCAAAAACGAAATTTTGGAAATTACCAACGGTTATTTCCAGAAGTAAGGCCAAAAATAGATAAAACAGAACTTTATACATACAACTATTATTTCATAGATGTGCTACTATTTAATTAATTTGAAAGATAGTTGTTGTTTTTTTATACATAAATCGCCAACCACCACGGTGGCGAAACTGATGCTGTTTTTTTATCGACGCATCTTCTCTTGAAAATTCTCAGGGCTGTTTTTAATCCGGCAAATGAAAAATCACAGGATTCTTAATTACCATTGCATAAAAATTTTATCTATTCTCTGGGATAAAAATACCAAAAAATATTTTATTTTCTTTAAACTGGTCATTGACTGCGGAAAAACATGCGTGCTAGCGTGATCGTTTCCCGCAATCAATGGCTAGTTTTTAGGAAGCAAAATCGTTAAAACCCCAGGTGGTGCCGAAAAGAGGAATCGAACCTCCGACCTGCTGATTACGAATCAGACGCTCTACCAACTGAGCTATTTCGGCTTAAACAGCATCATCTCTAAAATTTCCAAACCGACAAACAAATGCTATCTCGAATAGAACTCGATGATGATATGCGGTTCGATGACCACCGGATAGGGAACGTCTTCCAATTTTGGAATGTTTCCGAAAGTTCCCCTGAGGGCCGACGCATCAACGTTTATGTAAAAAGGGAAATCTCTCTCCGTGGATTGCATTGCCGCAAGCACCGCCGTATTGGTTTTTGACTTTTCCCGTACCTCTATGACGTCGCCTTCATCCACGACGTAGGACGGTATATTTACAACTCGGCCATTAACAGTGACGTGACCGTGATTAATCAGCTGCCTCGAAGCAAAAACCGTCATGGCGAACTTCATGCGATAGACGACTGCGTCCAGTCTGCGTTCCAACAAACCGATGATGTTCTGACTGGTGTCACCCTTCATCTGGGAAGCTTTCGCAAAAACCCTTCTAAACTGCCTTTCGGTAAGATTGCCGTAATACCCTTTCAGCTTCTGCTTAGCAAGCAACTGAATACCGTAGTCGGTCGGTTTTTTCTTGTTGTTTCCATGCTGTCCGGGAGCATAATTTCTTTCATTAATCGGACTTTTCGCTCTTCCCCAGAGATTAACACCCAACCTTCTGTCGATTTTGTGCTTAGCCGCAATACGCTTGCTCATTACATTTCCTTTTTCTAAATACGATGGACGGAGATATACTATTACACATTATTCAAAAGTCAATCGTTTTCCTAGCTATTTTCTTTATATTGTATAAAAACAGGGCGGATGCTATTATCCGTTTTGATTTTAGAGAGAAAAAATGCAGACGCCTCTGTTTTTGCGCTATAAGGAATTCATCGAGTCCTGCGTAGATCCTGATTTTAGGGAAATGGTATTAGTAGAGCCCCCAAAGGAAGAGGCGTTTGGTGATTTTTCCACTAACATCGCAATGGTTTTGTCCAAGAAATTGAGGCGCAGTCCGATGGAATTGGCCGAAGATATCTGCGACAAACTTCGCAAAAAAAGCGATTACTTCGAAAAAGTTGAGGCAAAAAAACCAGGCTTCATAAATTGGTTTGTTCCGCGCGATGTTTTTATCGATCATATTCCCGATATGTTGAACAAAGATTTTGGGAAATTTGATCTGGGAAAAGGCCGGTCTGTAAATATAGAATACGTATCAGCAAATCCAACCGGTCCCATTCACGCCGGGCACGTTAGATGTGCGGTTTCCGGAGATGTTCTGGCCAGATTGCTTGATTTTGTTGGATATGGAGTCACAAAAGAGTTCTATATCAACGACGCTGGAAAGCAGGTGGAAATTCTAGCAAGATCGTTGTATTTCAGATATCTTGAGCAATTCGGCAGAGCCGAAGGCCCTTTTCCCGACGGTGGTTATCCGGGAGAGTATCTCGTGGATATTGCGAAAAAAATCGTCTCTGAGTGTGGCGATAGATACACGGGACGCGACGAATCGGAATGGCTGGACTTTTTCAAACAATTCGCAATTTCCGGCATAATGGTCGACATAAAACAGGATTTGGATTCACTTGGGGTGCGTCACGATGTTTTCTCCTCGGAGAAAAAGCTAATAGAAGACGGAGCCGTGGAGCGCGTCCTGGATTCGTTGAAAAATAATGGATTGATCTACGAAGGAATTTTGCCGCGTCCAAAGGGAAGCGATTCCGAAGAATGGGAAGAACACGAGCTGTTACTCTTCAGATCCACAGCATTTGGAGACGACGTGGATCGCCCTTTGCAAAAATCGGACGGATCGTGGACCTATTTCGCTTCGGATATCGCATATCACCTGGACAAAATTAGCCGTGGCTTCGATGAAATGGTGAACTTTTGGGGAGCTGATCACGGCGGATACGTGAAACGCATGCAGGCGGCGGTTTCGGCGTTGTCGGATGGTAGGTTGAATTTGGACGTGAAGTTGGTTCAACTTGTGAAACTTTTAGAAGACGGCCGCGAGGTAAAAATGTCCAAAAGAGCTGGAACTTTCGTAACCGCAAAGGATATCCTCGACAAAGTTGATAGGGACGTCATACGTTTCATCATGCTGACCCGTCGGGATGATGTCTCCTTGGATTTTGACTTTAAAAAGGTCGTGGATCAAAGTAGGGACAATCCGGTTTTCTACGTGCAGTACGCCTATGCAAGAAGTCATTCGGTGATGAAGCTATTTCAGCGTGTTTTTCCCGGTAAAGCCATTCCGAATGCAAGAGATGCAAATCTAAAACTGCTGGACGACGGCGATATTCGGTTGGCGAAAATTATTTCGGATTGGCCACGGCAGGTTATAGCGGCGGCCAGGAAGCGAGAGCCACATAGAATAGCCTTTTTCCTCTGTGAAACGGCGGCGGTTTTCCATTCTTTCTGGAATCAGGGAAAAGATAACTCTCTTATGCGTTTCATTCTTCCGGACGATTTCGATAAAACCTGCGCTAGACTCGTTCTATTGAGAGCCATGCAAAATGTGGTGGAATCCGCTTTTAATATAATTGGCATTACCCCAGTTGAGGAGCTCAGATAGTGTGTCCGTTTATTGACGATGAAGATGGCGACTATTCGGAGGATGTTTTACAAAATTCCCAAAAAGGAACCGGTCTGAGATCGCATTTTTTCAGAGATGATCGGAAATTTTTTCTCATTGGCGGAGGAGTTTCGATTGTCGCGTTCAGCATGATGGTCTATGTTATATATTCCAGCTCAAAACCAATAAATCTGGAAGAGCTGCCGGTTATCAGTGCAGACGGCACTCCGTTTAAAATAAAACCAGCCGGAAACGAGCAGGTGAAACACCAGGACAAGATAGTCTATGATAACATCTCAGGAGACAGGCGCAAAACTGAGGAAAAAATAGCCCAACCTCCGGAGGAAATTCTCTCTATTCCGGAAATCGAAAATGGAGAATCCCTGTCCGATGATGAAAAGAAAAACATTATTCGGGCCTTTGAAGATCTGGCTCCGGAAAAAGAGTACCAGATAAAGTACGTTAAAAAAAACGCGCCGAAAATAAAGTCCGACGGCCTGACAATCATTGAGGAGGAGCATCGTTCTCCGATAAATAGGATAGACAGAAAAACGCCGCCCGTTTTGGCCAAAAAATCGAAGCAACAACTCAGGGATATCATTGAAAAAACAGATAATTCAACCAAAGATACCATTGCCCGTGGAAACGGTTTTATGCTACAAATAGCATCTGTTATGACAAGACCCGCGGCGGAAGCGGAATATAATCGGATTTTATTGAAAAATAAATTTTTAAAAGAACGTGGAAAGAAAATAGTGAAGGTCGATCTTGGCGAAAAAAAGGGCATAAGATACAGAATTCAAGTTGGACCGTTTAAAACTAAAGAAGAAGCGGATAGAACCATATCCACCATGAAAAAGAATGGATTTGGCGCTTACATTTCAAAATGAAACACATACCGAGATTCTATTTAGAGACCGACCTGGTCGAAGGAAAAGAAGTGTCTCTGTCTCCAAATCAGATGCATCACGCAGGCAATGTGTTGCGGCTGGTCTCCGGGGATACCGTGCGGATTTTTAATCCCCGGTGTGGAGAATGGAATTGCGAGATTAGCGATATAAAAAAAAGATCTCTGGAATGCGTTTCCCTGTTCAAAAAAGCCCAAACGGAGGAAAGTGGGAGCGTTATCGCCTGCTCGCTGATAAATCCGAAAAGATTCGATTTTTTTCTGGAAAAAGCCACGGAACTTGGAGTGAGCGAAATAATTCCCGTCATCTCATGCCGTTCCCAATACAAGAGCATCAACCTTGAAAAATCAAAACAAAAAATAATACAGGCCTGTGAACAGTCACGGCGTATCAGCATTCCTATCCTGCGAGAAATCATGGCGGTGGAAGATTTTCTTTTGAAATATTCCGATCGCAAAATTCTAGTTGGGGATGAAAGGTCATCCTGCTTGAAATTAGAAAATATTTTAGGGCTTGTCGTCAGGAGAGGGATCTGATATGATAGCGTAGTTATTGTAGTATGGAGAATGACTATGCAACAATTGGCGCACAGGAGACATGATATAACAGATAGGGTATGGTCTCT